>NZ_JANWXB010000091.1 GCF_025055495.1 Thermoflexus sp.
CGACCCCCCAAATGAAAAATGGACAAAGCGATGGTGTAAGATCTCTTTCCAGGAGTTTTCCCAATGACAAAAGGCCGTTTGCCTGGCAACCCGATGCAACTGCTCCAGCAGATCCAGCGGCTGCAGGAAGAGATGGTGAAGGCGAAGGAGGCCCTGGCCCAGGAAACCATGACGGTGACCGCAGGCGGAGGGGCGATCACCGTGGTGATCACCGGGGATCAGCGGGTGCGCTCCATCACCATCGACCCGGCCCTCCTCGCCTCAGGGGACATCGAAATGCTCCAAGACCTGCTGGTGGCCGCGATCAACCAGGCGATCGAGCGCTCCCAGGCCTACGCCGCGGAGCGCCTGAACGCCCTGGCCGGTCAGATGGGGCTGAGCGGACTGCTGTAGAGCGGGGGCGACCTCAGCGCCCTCGGGACGGTGAATTCCGGCACAGCCCTAGGGCGGAGCGGGACCCCTTCCGCCCCAACGCCGCGCCAGACCCCCTGAAGGCACCTCTGAAGGCACCTGGCTCCATAGCCTGGACATCATCGAGGCAGGAGGGAGGACGATGCGCCTGGAGACCCTGGCGGTTCACGCCGGATCGCGGATCGACCCGGCCACCGGGGCGGTGGTGATGCCGATTTATCTTTCCACCACGTTCGAACGGGCCGCGGACGGGAGCTATCCCCGCGGCTACGTCTACACGCGGGAGGGTAACCCTAACCGCGAGGCCCTCGAGGCCGCCGTTGCGGCCTTAGAGGGCGGCGCGGTGGCGATGGCCTTCGCCTCCGGCTCCGCGGCGGCCTTCGCGGTGCTGCAGGCCCTCGCCCCTGGAGCCCACGTGCTGGCCCCCAAGGACATCTATTTCGGCCTCGCCCGCCTGTTCCGGGAGATCGCCGCCGCGTGGGGGATCTCCGTCTCGTTCGTGGACATGACGGATCCCGCTGAAGTGGAATCTGCGATCCGGCCGGAGACCCGCCTCATCTGGGTGGAGACGCCCTCGAATCCGATGTTGCGCATCACGGACATCCCCCAAATCGCCGCGCTGGCTCACCGGGTGGGCGCCCTCTGCTTTTGCGACAACACGCTGGCCACCCCGGTCCTTCAACGTCCCCTGGCCCTCGGGGCGGATGGGGTCGTGCACTCGGCCACCAAGTATCTGGGGGGGCACAGCGACGCGATGGGGGGGGTCGTGGTGCTGAAGGAAGCGGACGCCTTCGCCCGGCGCCTGCGGGAGATCCAGACGGCCGGCGGCGCGATCCTCTCGCCCTTTGAGAGCTGGCTGATCCTGCGCGGCCTGCGCACGCTCCCTTACCGGATGCGGGCGCACTCGGAGAACGCCATGCGGGTGGCCGCCTTCCTGGCCCAGCACCCCGCGGTGGAGGCCGTGCACTATCCGGGACTGCCGGATCACCCGGGACACGAGGTGGCCGCCCGGCAGATGTCGATGTTCGGCGGCCTGCTCTCCTTCCAGGTCCGGGGCGGGCGGGAGACGGCGTTCCGGGTGGCGGAGCGGACGCAGCTGTTCATCCGGGCCACCAGCTTCGGGGGGGCGCACAGCCTGATCGAGCACCGCGCCTCCATCGAGGGGCCGGGGACGGCCACCCCCGATAACCTCCTCCGGCTCTCCATCGGCCTCGAACACCCGGATGACCTGATCGAGGATCTCGATCAGGCGCTGCGAACGACGCCCTAAGGCAGAACCTCATTTATGGCCTCAGGCGTCAGGATTCCGGCAGAGTATCGGAATCACCCGGGTGGGGGCTGATCGGACGAGGTGAAACGGACCCTCCTCAAAGCCTCCCACGGAAGCGAACGGTCCGCCTCCGAGATCCGCCCTACGCCGCTTCCCGGCGCGGGGGAAGCCGATCTCTGGCCGATCGCAGCCCCACGATGTGGTATTATGGTTCTATGGTGGAATAGAAGATGGTTCCTCCCTCGTGAAGAACTTTCCCTGGAATCCCGATCGGGTGAGCCCATATGCGTCCGGTAACGACCATCACCCCTCCTCCGATCGCCCGGCTGATCGAGGCGCTGGTGAAGCTGCCCGGGATCGGGCCGAAGACCGCCTCCCGTCTGGCCTTTTATTTCCTTCGAGCGCCGGATGAGGAGGTGTTGGCCCTGGCCGAGGCGTTGCGGGCGCTCAAGCAACAGACCCGCCTGTGCGAAGTCTGTTTCAATATCACCGATGAGAGCCCATGCGCCATCTGTCGGGATGAGCGGCGTGACCACGGGCTGATCTGCGTGGTGGAGGAGCCCCTGGATGTGCTGGCCATCGAGCGCACCGGGGAATACACCGGAGTCTATCACGTGCTCCATGGGGTGATCTCCCCCATGGACGGCGTGGGGCCGGAGCACCTCCGGATCCGGGAGTTGATGGATCGGGTGCGGCGCGAGGCCCCGCGGGAGGTGATCTTAGCCACTAATCCCAGCCTGGAGGGGGAGAACACCGCGGTTTACATCCATCGATTGCTGGCCCCGCTGGGGGTGCGCGTCACCCGCCTGGCGCGAGGTCTGCCGGTAGGGGGCGACCTGGAATACGCCGACGAAATCACCCTCGTCCGCGCCCTCCAGGGCCGACAGGAGATGGGGTGAAGAGCGCCGGTCCCGCCGACCTCAACGGCATCAACGGCATGCCCAGCTCCATACCCGGAGCCCCCTGAGGAAGCGAACACCGTGACTTCTGGGGCTTTTCTCCATTTACGCTATGGGCGACTTCCGAGCTCTCCTGCAGGTTTCAGGGCTGGGGCGCCGCCGAAGGCGG
>NZ_JANWXB010000094.1 GCF_025055495.1 Thermoflexus sp.
CGCCTTCCGGACTCGCTTCGGTTCCTCAAATCCCCAGTTTATAACTGGACAAAGCACTAAGCGACGGCATGTCTCTTCGCAGATCAGCTTTCTGTAGCGTCAGGAGGACATGCGGATGAGCGTTTCCAGACGAATCGGACCGTTCGAGATTAAGGAACCCCTACACGAAGGGGGAATGGGAACCCTCTACTTGGCGCATGATGTGCAGCGGGGGGTTCAGGTGGTGGTGAAGGTGAGCCGCTTCTCGGAGAAGATGCGGCAGGAGGAGCGAGCCTTCTACGAGGAAGCTCTCCAGGCTGAGGCAGAGATCCTACGGGAACTGCATCACCCGCATATCGTCCGCCTGTATCCGATTCGGATGGAGGATCCGGAGGGAAAGGGCCAGTTGCCGGTTGGAAGCAACCGTGTGGTGTATACCCGGCGGGCGGTCGAGCTGCCTGGCCAGCCCTGGTATTTCGCAATGGAATACTTGGGCGGTGGCAGCCTGGAGGAATTGCTGAAGGCCCGGCGGGTATTGCCAGTCGAGGTGGCCGTGGAAATCGGCTACCAGGTGGCGATGGCCCTGGAGTATCTACACGGCCGGGGCATCGCCCACCGGGACATCAAGCCTCATAACATCCTGTTCCGGCGGCCGGTCCAGGAGGGCGTCGAGGCGGTGCTAGTGGACTTCGGACTGGCCCAGCGGCAGCGGGCCCGGGGGCTGGAGGCGGGGACGTTGACATATATGGCGCCGGAGCAGATCGAAGCTGAGAAAGGAGAGGCCCCGCGAAGCGACCCCCGGCCAGCCGACGTCTACGCCCTGGGGGTGGTGCTGTATCGAATGGTGACCGGCCGGCTGCCCTTTGAGGGTAGAAGCAGGGAGGAGCTCACCAGCGCCATCCGCAAGGCCCTGCCTACCCGACCCTCGCTGATCCGCAAGGACATCCCGGCGCCCCTGGACGACCTGATCCTTGAAATGCTGGTCAAGGAGCCGGAGAAGCGGCCGTCAGCAGCTTGGGTGGCGCGGCGTCTCAACGAGGCGATCCCCTGGCACCGCCGGTTCCTAGAGCTTGAAGGCCGCGAGGGCGCCGACCTGGCGCGGACGGCTGTCCCCCGCCGCCCTGCTCGATCGCCTGCGAAGCTCGCCCTGATCGCCGGCCTGTTCGCCTTCGCCATCGCGGGCTGGGGTCTGTATCTGTTCGGTGGGCGCCTTGGAGGGGAGAGCGTGGATCTGCGGCCGGCCGTGACGGCGACAGCTCCAGCGGCGTTTGCAACCCCTACGCCGCTGGTGATCGTCGGCGGTGCGGAGCCGACCCCGACCCCAATGGCGATGGTCGAGCCCACGGCCACGCCGCTGCCCACCCGCACGCCGACTCCCACGCTCCCGCCGCCAACTCCTCTTCCCAATCCGGCCAGCGGGCCGTAACGGAATGGATGGAAAGAAGGAGGTTGCCGAAATGTCTCAGAAGGCCTTTATTTCTAGACCTGGTCGCTCTCAGGATAGCGCGGCGCAGTCAGATGCCTCCAGACCCCTTCTGTTCTGCGACACCCACGCGGGCCTTAGCGGCAGGAACAATGAAGACGCTGTAAAGGTCTTCGAGCTTCCAGGTCCAGGGAACTGGCGCCGTTATGGGGCGATTGTGGCAGATGGAATCGGCGGACAAGCCTCCGGAGAGATCGCCAGCCATAAGGCCATCCAGCACGTGGTGGAGGCGCTGCGCCGATCCCCGGACGGCCCCATCCTGCCCGCCCTGATCCAGGCAGTTGAGGAAGCCAACCAGGCGATCTTTTCGGAAAGCCAGAAGAAAGAGCTGTGGAGGGGGATGGGCACCACCCTGACGATGGCGGTGGTGGAGGACAACCAGCTGTATCTGGCGCATGTAGGGGACTCCCGGGCGTATCTGATCCGAGGTGACCGCATCATCCAGCTCACGGTGGATCACACGTGGGCTCAGGAGGCCATCGAAGCCGGGCGCCTCACACCTGAGGAGGCCCGCACTCATCCGAACCGTAATGTTCTGAAGCGCTACCTGGGGATTGTCCCGAGGGTGGAGGTGGACACCCGAGTAGCGCCGGTCAAGGGAGAGGGAAAGCCCGATCCCAATCACCAGCCCATCCCCTTGCAGGCTGGGGATGTGGTGCTGCTCTGCACGGACGGTCTGCACGATGTGGTCACGGATGAGCAGATCCTGCAGATCGTGCGCAGCCATCCCGGGCAAAAGGCCGTTGGGGAGCTGATTCGGGCGGCGAACGCAGCCGGCGGTCCTGATAACATCTCCGTGGCGCTGATCGAAATGCCGGGCCGAAAGATCGCCGCACCGCTGATCCCCTGGCGGCTGCCGCCCATCGCTGTTCTAATTGGCATCGGAATCCTAGCCCTTGTCTTCGGGTCGCTTCTGGCCTGGGCGCTCCTGCGGGGAGATCGTTTGTCCTCCGAGGGCCCTGCAGGCACCGCGGGCCCCTCCACGCCGATCGTCTTGATCGGCGGTGGATCCGGCGAGGTGCCGGTTGAGTTGGGGGCTGGCGAGCTCACGGCTACTCCCCTTCCTACCCGGACCCCCACAGCGATCGTCCCTGGCCTAAGGCCCACTGCCAAGCCAGCAGCTGGGGCAGTTGCATACACCGAGACCCCAACGCCAACCGCCACGTCGATGCCAGCCCCAGGCGCAGGGGGCGGTGGAGGAGGGGCCTCGCCCGCGACCTCCACACCGGCGCCGCGGACGTCCACGCCGGCGTCTACATCGACGCCGGTGCCTACATCCACGCCAGTGCCGCCTTCACCTACGCACACGCCAGTGCCACCTACAGACACGCCAGCGCCGCCCACAGACACGCCAGTGCCACCTACGGACACGCCGGCACCACCCACAGACACGCCCACGCCATAGTAGAACGGAGGAGGTCAAAGCGAAGGAGACCTGAGCGCCTACGTTGTTCCTGGTGCTCTGGCCAGATCCTCCAGGTTAGACCATCTTATCCATTTTCTATTTCTTCCATAACGTGAGGAACGGGAAGAGGAGGCCGCAATGGCGATCTGGGAGCGCTTAGAAGCCGTGCAGCGCGGTGACGGGCAGCACGCGGGGGAGCGAGCCTCCCTGCGCGCCCTAGCCTATCATTATCGCCGCCGCTTGATGGAAGAGGGTGACCTGGAGTCCCTGCTGCGGCTCCCTCGTCCTATCCTGCGGGCCCGGCTGGAAGCCCTGCTGGCCCAGATGATCCGGGAGGAGGGCGAGGTGCTCTCCCCCTCTTTGCAGACGGAGATCGTCAACCTGATCGTCGACGAGACCATTGGCCTGGGTCCCCTGGAGCCGCTGCTCCGGGATCCCGCGATCTCCGAGATCATGGTCAACTGGCGGGCGCGGCCCGGCGAGGAAGGCCACGCAGAGGTGTTCGTGGAGCGGTTCGGTCGCATCGAGCGCCGCGAGGAGGTGGAGTTCGAGGGCCGGGAGCATCTCCTGCACATCATTGACCGGATCCTCTCCCCGCTGGGCCGGCGGCTGGACGAAAGCAACCCGCGCGTCGACGCGCGGCTGGCGGATGGCAGTCGGGTGGCGGCGGCTATTCCCCCGATCGCCGTCGACGGGCCAGTGCTGAGCATCCGTCGCTTCCGCGAGCGGGCCTTCACCATGGAGGACCTGATCGCCAACGGGACTCTTACGGAGACGATGGCGGCCTTTCTGCGGGCCGCCGTGCGCGCTCGCCTGAACATCCTGGTCTCCGGCGGCACCGGTTCCGGCAAGACCACCCTGCTGAACGTCCTGGCCGGCTTCATCCCTCATGATCAACGGGTGATCACCATCGAGGACATCGCGGAGCTCCGCTTCTACGAGCAGCACCCGCACGCGGTCCGTTTCGAGGCCCGCCCCCCAAACGTGGAGGGCAAGGGGGAGATCACCATCCGGGATCTGGTGCGGCTCTCCCTACGGATGCGACCAGACCGCATCGTGGTGGGGGAGGTGCGGGGCGGCGAGGCTCTGGACATGCTCCAGGCGATGAACACCGGCCACGAGGGTTCCATGACCACCGTTCACGCCAACTCCCCCCAGGAGGCTTTCTCGAGGCTGGAGACGATGGTGATGTGGGCCGAGGCGGCACAGCAGCTCTCCCTACGGGCCATCCGGGAGCAGCTGGCCACCATCGACTTGGTGGTGCAGATGATGCGCCTGTCAGGCGGCGAGCGTAAGGTCGTGGCCATCACCGAGGTCCAGGGACTCAAGGGAGAGCAGCTCCTCC
This sequence comes from Thermoflexus sp., assembly GCF_025055495.1. Taxonomy (GTDB): domain Bacteria; phylum Chloroflexota; class Anaerolineae; order Thermoflexales; family Thermoflexaceae; genus Thermoflexus. The sequence continues at coordinate 4,213 of NZ_JANWXB010000094.1, forward strand.
TTAAAGACTTGTTTGTCTACCATCAGCTGGGCGTGGACGAGCTGGGGCGGGCTTACGGCTACTTCACCCCCACCGGAGTGCGGCCGCGCTGCCTAGGTCGGATGCGCCGCTGGGTGGGTCCGGCGGAAGTGGACCGTCTGGAGGCGGCGATGCGGGTCAATCCCCTGGAGGGCCGGTTGCCAGCGGACATCCTCAAAGATCCGTCGGTGAGCGAGATCATGATCAACGGCCCCAAGACCGTGTTCATCGAGCGGCGGGGGCAGCTCGAGCCGGTTCCCCTCGATCGCCTCAACATCCGCGACGAGCTGCAGCTGATGGAGATGGCTGCGATGATGGCCGCCCACGCCGGGCGTCGGATTGACGAGAAGCGGCCGCTGGTGGACGCCCGGCTGCCTGATGGCAGCCGTGTGAACATCGTCCTGCCCCCCCTAGCGCTCAACGGCCCGGTCATTACCATCCGCCGCTTCCGCAAGGAGCTGGTCCAGCCCGAGGACCTGATCCGACGGGCCGCTTTCGAGCGGCGCATGGCGATCTTCCTGCGTAAAGCTGTTCAGGCCCGACTCAACATCCTGGTGATTGGAGGGACGGGCAGCGGCAAGACCACCCTGCTCAACCTGCTGGCCTCTTACATCCCCGATGAGGAGCGCCTGATCACCATTGAGGACACGGCGGAGCTGCGGCTGAACAAGCCCCATTGGGTGCGCCTAGAGACCCGAACGGCCGACGAGTTCGGGGAGGGGGAGGTGACGATCCGCGACCTGGTAATCAACGCCCTGCGGATGCGGCCCGACCGCATTATCGTCGGCGAGGTCCGGGGTGGGGAGGCCCTGGACATGATCCAGGCGATCAACACTGGCCACCAGGGCTCGATGACTACCCTGCATGCCAACTCCCCAGAGGACGCTTTTGCCCGCCTGGAGACGATGTTGCGGATGGCGCGGGAGGGGGCGGATTTGCCGGAGGCCGCCCTGCGCCGCCTGATCTGCGCCTTCAACCTGGTGGTGCAGACGGCTCGCCTGATCGACGGCACGCGCAAGGTGATCCGGATCGACGAGGTGGTAGGAGTGCAAGGGGATCTGATCCGCACCGAGCCGATCTACGCCTTTCAGCCGATGGGGACGGCAGAGGACAGCGAGACGGTGCGGGGCTATTTTGCCGCTACCGGCTATCGACCGGCGGTCAGCCTGCGACAGATGGAAGAGCATGGGGTCTCGTGGACGCCGGATCTATTTGATCCCGGGCCACGGATCTGGGTGGAGGGTGAGCGTTGGATCCGGGCGCCGGAGGATGGAGAGGGAATGGCGGACGGAGAAGCGTCCCTCGATCTTTCAGAATGAGGACGCTCCGCGCGGCAGCCTGTCTCGATCCCCCTGTTTCCTGAAGCCTTAGCAAGGGTTTTTCAGGTTTTGGAGCCCAGACGCCCGAGAGTTGAAGAAGGGGGTTGAAGAATGAGAAGGATCTTGCCTTTCCTTCGCGATAACC
>NZ_JANWXB010000259.1 GCF_025055495.1 Thermoflexus sp.
GGGATTGAATAGGGAGTTACGCAGCTCCCCCCAAAGCCCCTCGAAGTAGCGAACGGCTTCTGATTTGTCCAGTTATAAACTGGGGATTTGTGGATCCGAAGCCCGTCCGGTAGGGCATGGCCCCTCCCCCCTTTCTTCCCCCTCCCCACGGCCCACTGGGCCGTGCGGAGGGGGGAGAAAGGGGGGAGGGGCCATCGCCTTCCGGACGGGCTGCGGTTCCTCAAATCCCCAGCTTATAACTGGACAAAGCAGTAGCCGTTCGCTTCTTCGAGGGGCTTTGGGGGGAGCTGCGTAACTCCCTATTCAATCCCGCCAGGGCGACTTCTGAGCTCTCCCGGGGTTGGGGGGCTGGGTGCCGTCTTCGGCGGCGCGCGGCCCTAAAGGATGGTTTCCCCTACCCGAGGCCCACAGAGCCTCAGGGAGAGGGGAGGGGCCGTGCCCGCTTCCCTCGAGAAGGCCCTTCCATCGGGAGAAGGCCCTTCCATCGGATTCACCGCCCCGAGTGGTCCGTAGCGGGTTCCATTTCCCCTCCCCGTAACGGAAACAGGATCCTATGGGTGGAAGTGGGATAGTGGTCTTAGACGGCCGGGTGATCAACGATCGGTTTCCGGGGATCGGGCGCTATGCCTATCGCTTGCTGGAGGCCATCCTGGCTCTGGAGCCCGGGTTAGAGGTCGTCCTGCTCTATACGCCGGCGTTGCCGAATCGGCGCTGGGATCTGCGGCAGCTCATGGGATCGCCTCGCCTTCGCCTGGTCCCCGTTTCGATCCCGCCGTTTCACCCGGCTGAGCATCTCCTCATCCCCTGGATGCTCCGGCGCTGGCCGGAGGCCCTCGTTCATGTTCCCCATTATGCGGTTCCGCTCGGTCTGTTGACGCGATCCGGCCCCCTCGTCGTCACCCTGTTGGATCTGATCCCGCTTCGCCTGACCGAAGCCTGGTCGGCTCTTCACCGGAAGGTTTATCATCTATGGCATCGTCTGGTTCTGGCCCGGGCGCGGGCGCTCTTCGCCCTTTCGGAGGCTACCCGTCAGGATCTCCTGCGCTTCTTCGGCCCCATCCGACCGCCGGTGATCATCACCCCCGCCGCGGCCGATCCTTGCTATGTCCCCCGCCCACCCCAGGAGGTCGCGGCGATCCGGCGGCGCTATGGGCTTCCATCATCTTACGCCCTCTACGTTGGCATCAACAAGCTATCCAAGAACCTGGATCGATTACTGGAGGCCTGGCGAAGGGTTCGGGGCCGCCTGCGGGCGAATGGGGATCCCCCTGATCTGATCCTGGCCGGGCCATGGGATCCGCGTTATCCGCTACGGCTGGGAGAGGGGGTTCGGCATCTGGGGATGGTTCCGGAAGGGGAGTTGCCCGCGCTCTACACGGGCGCTCGGCTCTTTGTCTTCCCGTCGTTGTGGGAAGGATTCGGCCTGCCGGTTCTCGAGGCCATGGCCTGCGGTGTCCCGGTGGCGTGTTCGGACATCCCGGCGCTGCGGGAAGTGGCGGGCGAAGCCGCCCGGTTTTTCGATCCGCGGGATGTGGAGGGGATGGCTCGGGCCATCGAGGAAGCCTGGGATCGGGCGGAGGATCCGGCGTGGCGTGCGCGGTGTCGGACGCAGGCCGCCCGCTTCTCCTGGGAGGAGACGGCGCGGCGCACCCTGGAGGGGTATCGCCGGGCGATGGATTCAGGATGATGAGTTTCGTCCTTATGTGCGATGCGGCTTGCGGTTGCGGTGCATGAACATAACATTATGGGGGAAATCGCTTCTGTGTTTTTGAAAGCACAGAAGGTTTGGTCGCAGCGCGACGGTTTGCGCTAAACTCAAGCCGAAGCTCTGTCGGAGGCTGAGTCCATGTCGACCCCTAGCCCCGCTTTTCGAGCCCGAATTCGGGAGGGCCTGGGAAACGCGGTCTTGCAGGAGGCGCTGGGGCGGGCCACCCGCTCCTTTCTGATCAGCCGCTTGAAAGCCCTCTCGGATCTTCCCGATGCCGAGACCGTCCGGGATCGCGCCCGGGCGATCCGCGCCCATACCATCGCCCATCTGGATCGCTACCTGGAGCAATTCGCTCAGGAAGTGGAGCGACATGGAGGAAAGGTCTTCTGGGCGGCCACCGCCCGCGAGGCTTGTGATTATATCGTGAGCCTGGCGCGGTCCCGAGGCATCCCCATGGTTGCGAAAAGCAAATCCATGGTCAGCGAGGAGATCGGCCTGAATCACACCCTGGAGGCCGCCGGGATCCGGGTGGTGGAAACCGATCTGGGGGAGTTCATCATCCAGCTCGCCGGGGAGCGGCCTTCCCACATCATCACCCCGGCCATTCACAAGCGCCGGGAGGATGTGTCGCAGATTTTCCAGAAGCACCTGGGGATGCCGCCCACCCACGAAATCTCCGAGATGACGGCCGCCGCCCGCCGCGCCCTGCGGCAGGTGTTCCTGGATGCCCGCATGGGGATCAGCGGGGTGAACTTCGGCATTGCGGAAACCGGGACCCTGGTGCTGGTGACCAATGAGGGGAACGGCCGCATGGTCACCACCCTGCCGCCGATCCACGTGGCCCTGATGGGGATCGAGCGGGTGGTGCCGACGTGGGAGGACACGGAGATCCTGCTGCGGGTGTTGGCTCGCAGCGCGACGGGCCAGGCCCTCACCGCCTACACCTCTTTCCTGACCGGCCCCCGCCGCCGGGGGGAGCCTGATGGACCCGAGGAGCTCCATGTGGTGCTGGTGGACAACGGTCGCTCTCGCTGGCTGGGGACGCCGCTGGAGGAAGCGCTGTATTGCATCCGGTGCGGCGCCTGCCTGAACGCGTGCCCGGTCTATCAGGCGATCGGCGGACACGCCTATGGCAGTGTGTATCCTGGCCCCATCGGGTCCATCGTCACGCCCATGCTGGGGGAGGGGAACGGCGCGGAGCTCGCTTATGCGAGCAGTTTATGCGGGGCCTGTCAGGAGGTCTGCCCGGTGCGCATCGCCATCCCGGACCTCCTGGTCCGCTGGCGGCAGATGCGGGCGGGGAGCCTGTTGCCGGCCTGGGAGCGCCTGGGCCTTCGGGGATACGCCTGGGCCGCGCGCCATCCTTCGGTATGGGCGCGGATCGGCCGGTGGGCGATGGCTCTCCTGCGCCGGATCGGACGAGAGGGATGGTTGCGCAGGGGCCCCGGGCCGTTACGGGCCTGGACCGCCGTTCGAGATTTCCCGGTTCCTCGACGATCCGCGTTCCGGGATTGGTGGGCATCTCGAAAGGGGGATCACCGATGAGCCATCCGGTGCTGGAGGCTGTGCGACGTCGGGTCACCCATCGACAGGTTCCACTCGGGCCGGCGCCCGCTCTGCCTTTCGATGCCCCGCCTGGGAGCGAGGCGGTGATCCAGCGGCTGTGGGCTTCCTGGGCCGAGGTCGGAGTCCATGCGTTTCGGTGTGCGACCGAGGCGGAAGCGATCCGGGGGGTTGTGGCCTGGTTACGCGAGCGGCAAATCCGGCAGGTGTTGACCGACGCTCGCACCGCCCGTTCGTATCCCGGCCTGATCCCCGCGCTGGAGGATGCCGGGCTCGCGGTGATGAGCGGGACGCTCCCCCGGGAGGAGGGGCCGCGGTATCTCGGGCTGGGTCGTTGGGCGACCGCGGAGGCGGGGATCACGGAGGCCGTCGCGGCCTTCGCGGACACCGGGACGATCTGGGTGATGGGCGGGCTGGGAGGGGCGCGGTGCGCATCCCTGTTGCCCCCCGTGCATCTCGCGCTGATCCGCCGCGCCCAGGTGTATCCCTGCATGGCCGCGTGGTTGCGCGAAGCCCGGGCCTCCGGCGCGCTGATGGAATGGGTGGAGGAAAGCAGCGCCATGATCGCCATCACCGGCCCCAGCCGGACTTCGGACATCGAGAAGGTCCTGACCCTGGGCGTGCACGGGCCGAAGGAGGTGATTGCCTTTCTGATCGAGGAGGCCGGATGAGCTTAACTGTTCAGCTCTTCGTGACGTGTCTGGTGGACTGGTTGCGACCCGAGATCGGCATCGCGACGGTGCGGCTGCTGGAGCGGGCCGGGATCACCGTGCGCTTTCCGGAGGCTCAGACATGCTGCGGGCAGCCGGCTTTCAACGTCGGTCGGTGGGAGGAAGCCCGGGCGATGGCGGAGCACTGGGTGCGGACCTTTGATCCAGAGCTCCCGGTGGTCGCTCCCTCCGGTTCATGCGTGGCGATGGTCCGCCATGGCTACCCGGCTCTTCTGGAAGGACATCCCCTCTATGATCGGTGGAAGGCGCTGGCGGAGCGGACGTATGAGCTCAGCCAGTATCTGGTGGAGGTTCTGGGGATCACCGACCTGGGGATCCGGCGGGAAGGAGCCGTAACCTATCATCCGTCATGTCATCTCCTGCGCATGCTGGGCGTTCGGGAAGCCCCTGAGCGCCTGATCCGGGCGGCCGACGCGGCGTATCATCCGTTGCCGGAGGCGGAGACGTGTTGTGGATTCGGAGGGCTGTTCTCTGTGCATTTCGAGGAGATCTCCGGCGCGATGCTCCAGCGGAAGATCCAGGCCATTCGGTCCACCGGAGCGCCGATCGTCCTGGGATGCGACTGGAGCTGCCTGATGCACATCGGCGGCGGGTTGCGCCGTCACGGCCTTCCGATCCAGGCGATGCATCTGGCGGAATGGTTGGCGGGAGAGCGATAGCCCAGCGCCGCCGACCATGGCGCGGGCGATCGCCTTTTGGGGGCAGGATCGGGGATCTGTAGGTCCTTGCCCTTGTTCATCCGCTCCTAGGCTGGATCGGAGGGGCCGTCCACGAATGGGGCACGAATACACGAATGATCGTTTTTCAGGTGCGGATAGAGACGGCGGGAAGACGTGAAGATTTTAGCGGCGACGCAGGGGCCTGCGCACGTGGTCTCTCCCCAGACGCCTCACCGGCCCGTCCGACGAGCCAGGGAAAACCCGCGCCCACTCCAGACGTCGGCGTCCGAAATTAAAGAGGAGCCCTACAGGGGCGCCGGTGGCCTTTAGATAATTGATGACTTGAGCCAGTTCGTCAGGGGTCAGCTGGTGACCGAAGGCCTTGACTTCCACTACCACCGTTCTTTCGACAAACAGATCCAAATAGAATAGGGCCACCGGGGCATCGCCGTGAAACACCTCGACGGGAAACTGACGTTCCACACCAATCCCTCGCCTTTGCAATTCCATCGCAAGCGCCCGCTCATAGACCTCCTCTTTGTATCCAGATCCCAATGCATTATGCACCGACATCGCCGCTCCGATGATCTCGTAGGTTAATCGGTTGCCCGTCGCATCCAGAATTAGCTTCGACATGGTTTGCCCTTTGCTCCTCTTAGGATCACTTCTACAATATGATAGCCATTAGTGCTTTGTCCAGCTATAAAC
>NZ_JANWXB010000264.1 GCF_025055495.1 Thermoflexus sp.
GGAAAAGCGCCAGCGGCTCCGGCAGCCGGAACTGCACGGTCAGGCTGTTCACCGGAACGACCTCGATGGATTGCCAGAGGCGCGCGCGCTCCGGGGGCCCTGGGAGATCCGGCGATTGGAGCAAGCGCACGGTGAACAGAACATCGTCCGCAGTCAGCGGGGCTCCATCATGCCAGCGGACGTTCGGACGCAGGTAGAAGGTGTATCGCGACCCGTCCTCGGAGACCTCCCAGCGCTGGGCCAGGTCCCCTTTCGGCAACCCCCGCGCATCCAGCCGGACTAAGCTGTTGAAGATCAGGCGGGCGATGTCCGCTTCCGGATCCCCGGGCTGAATCTGGAGCGGGTTCAGGGTGGCGATCGGGCCCACGACTGCCTCTACATAGTGTCCTCCTCGGGCCGGAACGGTTTCCACGCCTGCCCGGAGGGCCAGGGAGGCCATCAGCACCCCCAGACTGAGCGCCATGAGCAGCACCAGGATCAACGGAAGATACAGGCCGCGAGCCAGAGTGGGATAGCGAGGACCCGAAGCCATCATGGGATCTCTCGGCTTTCGGACGTCATAGGATCTGATGCAAGTTGGGAAGTAGCGTGCGGAAGGCGTGCCATCGGAACCCAAGACCACCACCGAACCGGCATGGGCAACAGGCCATGTCAACCCACAGGGGTCCCGGTCACGATCACATTGACCACGGCCAGGATCAGAAAGAGCACCGCCAGAAAGATCGTGAGGTTGAAGACGGTGCGTTCCAACCCGCGACGCTTGCGGGGCACCCCCACCTCCCCTAACCCAAAGACCCCTCCCAGCTGGGAAGATCCCGCTTGAAGCAGGATGATGGTGATCAATGCGATCGCCAGCAGAATCTGAGCGACATTCAGGGCAGTGGTCACTCTCCTTTCCTCCGAATCGAGATTCCCGTTCATGATAACGCAACCTGCCGCCTCAGGGTCCTCGCTGACCCGCTGAGAGGATCCCCCGTCAAGCCGCTGAAGGCAACCCTATCCACCTACGGAATCCTCCGGAGGGAGGACAGCAAGTTGAGCGATATGGCTCTTTTGAAAGAGTTAAAAGGCCGGCAACGGATAGATTATAGCTCAATCATTGTTCCTCTTCACAACAAGGGGCGGTGAGCTCGCTTACGCAATTCGGCAGCGCTTCCTTGTGGCGGATCGTGCTTTTCCACTCGTAGGTATTTATGGGGGGCCGATGGGTAGAAGGCTGAGGGGGCCTGGGGCACGGCCCGTTTATCCGAAGTCCAATTATGGAGATTGTGGACATGGTAAAAGCGGTTGAAGTAAAATGATTATAAAACTGCTCTGTAACAATCCGAACGGCCCTTGCTCGTGATTCAGGGCCCTGTCCTTCTCTTCTTCCGCCCCCGCGCCATGAAGAGACGTGGGGGGTAAGGGAGAAGGGTAGGAAAGGCGGAGATGGCGGGGCGCAGGTGTTGCGGGTGGAGCTACGGAACGAACGTGGCGGGTCTGGATAGATACCTGGACCCTGGCAAAGGGGGCCCGGATGGTGATCGATCAGTTCGGACGACATATCCGCTACCTGCGGATCTCTCTAACGGATCGTTGCAATCTCCGCTGCGTTTACTGCATGCCCGAGAAGATGGTTTTCCTCCCCCGCGAGGAACTCCTCACGGATGAGGAATTGATCCGCCTGGTCCGCCTCTTCGCTGAGCTGGGGTTCGATAAGATCCGCCTCACCGGCGGCGAGCCGACCGTTCGCCCCCACCTCGTGGAACTCGTGACCCGGATGGCCGCTTTCCCCGGGATTCGAGAGATCTCCATGACCACCAACGGCTTGCGCTTGAAGGCCCTCGCCGAACCCCTGGCCCGCGCAGGCCTCAAGCGGGTCAACGTCAGCCTGGACACGCTGGATCCGGAGAAGTTCCGTCGCATCACCCGCTGGGGCCATCTGGAGGAGGTCTGGGAAGGGATCCTGGCCGCCGAGGCGGCCGGGCTGACCCCCATCAAACTCAACGCGGTGGTGGTGCGGGGCTACAACGACCAGGATATCCCGGATCTCGCTGCCTTGACCCTCACGCGTCCATGGCAGGTTCGCTTCATTGAAGTGATGCCCTTCGCGGATGTAGCCCCCTTCGCTCAGCAGGCGATCGTTTCCACCGCGGAGATGATCCAGATCCTGGAAGGGGAGTTTGGGCCGCTGGAGCCGGTCAACGATGGCCGCCTGGACGGCGAGGCCCGGGTCTACCGGATTCGGGGAGCTGTTGGATCCGTCGGCTTCATCAGCCCGGTCAGCGAGCCCTTCTGCGCCCAATGCAACCGGGTCCGTCTCACCGCCGAGGGAAGGCTCCGCCTGTGCCTGTTGCGGGACGATGAGGTGGATCTGCGCGAGCCCCTGCGCGCCGGCGCGAGCGATGAGGAGCTGAAAGCCTTAATCCGGGCAGCCATCTGGCGCAAGCCTTGGGGCCATGGGCTCCCGGAAGGCGTGATCCCGATGGCCCGGGTGATGAGCCAGATCGGCGGATGAAGGAGTATGAGGGCAGGATAGCGATCGGGGCCTTGGGCGGGCTCGCAATTTCCCCCTCGGAGGCCTTGGGGGAGGTAGGGGCTGCTTTCGGCGGCCCCTACCTCCCCCAGGTGATCGCTCACTCCATTCAGGGCCGAACCTCCACCGTAGCTGCTGTCTGCCACATCCCCCAGGAATCCTCCTCCCCCCCTAACGCGACCTCCAGCGCATAACGGCCGGGCGCGCACGGCATACGCAGAGAATGGCGCGTCCGCCATTGTTCCCCCGGCCCCCAGGCCCGGTCGGGCTGAGCCAGGTTCCACGGTTCCGTGATGCGAGCTTCTCCCACGCGAAGACGCACCTGGTTCGAGGCTGGAGTTCCATCCACTCGCCACCAGAGGGCCAGCGTCAACGGCTGGCATGCGCGGGGCTCTCCCTCCAGATCCACGTGGGTCAGAGCCAGGCCCGGCCACTGGGCCCGAGGCGACTTCTCCCAGCGAGGATCCTGATACGGCTTTTGAGGAGGCGCCAGGTCCACCGGGTTCAGTTGCGCGGCCAGCCACACCGAATCGCCCTGGTAAACCACCAGACGGGGTCGATAGCGGCCCGGCGGGGTGCCGACCTGGGCCTCGACCCCATAGCGCGCGAGAATCACCCGCGGCCACGGCCATCGGGCCGTGTCCCACGTCTCACCGCCCAGCGCACCGTCCCATTGCCCCCAGAGGGTTCCATCCTCCCGTTCCAGGCGAAGGGAGACCCGCAACCCGGCCGGAAGGGGTCCCGTGGTCCGCCATCCAGCGATCACCGATAACGGACGATCCGCCGAAAGCGTTCCTCCGGGAAGTCCATACCCCAACCAGATCAGGTTCGGGCCGATGGGCTGGCCGGGGTGGCCGAAGAGCGCTTCGGGCTCCTCCGGCAGCGGGTGGAATTCCCCCCATACGAAATGTCGAACCCGAAGACCGCCGGCAAAGGCAAAGGTCTCGATCTCATCGCCGATCCAGTCGAGGGCGGCCGCGACAACCTGGGCCGGATCATTGATCTCATCGCCCCACTGCACCAGCCATGCCCCTCGTGTCCCAACCAGCGCCCGGTTCAAAACCGGGGCCGCGGCCTCATAATCCAGCACATGCCGCACATCCACCACAGGATCCGCAGGCAACGGAATGGGCGTCGTGGCGCGGGCATAAACCCGATAGGCGGGAAGGGCGAACCCACTCACCAGAACCACCGCCTCCTCCGATCCTTTGCGGGCCTCCACCGTCCGGACCGCGCTTCGCCAGTCGTCTTTGACCTGCTCCGCGTGGACCAGGGTCCAGTTCAGCGCGGGCAGAACGAACAACCCCCAGGCCGCCAGAGCGGGCAGGAAGGCTCCCCGAGCGCGTCGAACCGCATCCGCCCAACCCAGAGCGATCGGCAGCCAGAACCCTGCGGCGGCACCGATAAAGTAGTGAGGATGGAACTTGGGACTCCTGTATAGCAAGCCCAGGCCCACCATCAGGGGAAGAAGGCTCATGGCCAGAAACATGGAACGCGCCGTTCGCCGGCGAAGCCCGAGGGCCAGGCCGGTTCCGGCTACGCCAGCGCCCGCGATCAGGCCCGGGATCCAGGGAGACCCATCGGGCGGGACGAACCCGGCCATGCGGGCCTGCAAGCCCTGCGCCTGCCAGAGGGTCATCAGGATTCGCCCCAGATCCAGCGTTCCGGGCCAAAAAGCACCCTGGGTCGAGCCCACCCACAGCGCATGGAGCGCGCCCGGGATCGCCCCGGCCAGAAGGGCCGCGGCCCACGGGATTCGGGAAGGCCCGTGTCGGAGCCCGAGGATCAGGATCCCGGGGACCATCCAGAGCATCGCGTAATGGGTGTAGATCCCAGCCAGGGCGGCGAACAGGATCAGGCGCGGGGCATCCCGGACGACCCCATAGAGGACAAGGGCTGTCCAGAGCCCCAGCATGGCATACATCCGCGTCTCCCGGGATTCCCAGATCCAGAACGGAAGGGTGGCCGCCAGGCCCAGGGCGACGGTCCGGGCGATCGGCGAACGCCCAATCCGCGCGACGGCGGCAGCGAACAGCGCCACCGTCAATGTTCCAGCGAGGGCCGAGAGAAAGCGGGCGGCGAACTCGGAGGGACCCGTAAGGGTCATCCAGAGCCGAAGGGCGAGGTAGAAGAGGGGAGGGTGAGCTTCGAGCGGTTGCCAGACCTGGTTGCGAGCCAGATCGATGCTGAAGGCCTCATCATACCAGAAGCTGGCCGCGCCCAGCCGGTAAACCCGCAGGCCAAAGGCCAGTCCGAGCAGGATCAGAGACAGGGCCGTCCACAGGCCTCGCTTCACTTCTGCAACCTCTGGCTCAACGACTGGAACACCTCTTCCACCTGAGCCGCGATTCGTTCCCACGCAAACCGCTTCGCCAGCATCCGCGCGCCGCGTTCCAGGCGAAGGCGCAGATCAGGATCTCCCAAAACGCGTCGGATGGCAAGGGCGAGCGCCTTCACGTCATCGGGAGGGACCAGAAAGATGTTATCCCCATCCTGGAGTTCCGGGATGGAGACCCGGGGGAAGGTGCTGATCACCGCCCGCCCATGGGCCAGGGCGGCCATCAGCGTCCCCCGCCGGAAGGAGACCCCATCCCGATAGGGCAACGCGCAGAGATCCACCGCAGCGAACGCCAGGGAGATCTCTTCGGGGGGACGGTAACCGGTTTCCCAGACGCGCCCCTGCAATCCCAGTTCGATGATCCGCCGACGGCACCAAGCCGCATAATCGCGCTGGGAAGGATCGCTGGGCGTCGCCGTCGCGCCGATATGCACCAGACCTACGGCCGCCCCCTCCCGCGTCAACATGGCGACGGCCTCCAGCAACAGATCGAACCCCTTCGATGGATGCAGGAAGCCGAAAAAACCTACCAGTGGAAGATCCCCGGGAAACCCCAGACGCGCCCGCGCCGTCGAGGGAGGCGGGAGATCCGATGGCGGCATGATGTTGCTTCCGATCGGGATACGTCGGAGGAAACGGATTCCGGCGGCGCGCAGAACGGCTTCGTCCTCGTGATTGGTGACGATCACTCCCTTTGCCCGGCGGGCGAGGAAGCGGACGCTCCAGGCTCGAAGCGGGCCGGCTTTCGGGAACAGATAGGGGACGCGCAGGTCGTGGAAGACAACCACGATAGGGATCTCCCCCAACCAGAGCCGTGCGATCGCCGGCCACAGGTTCATCGCCCCACCCAGCCCATAGGCGGCTGCCTGATACTGAAGCAGCACCCCATCCGGCCCCCAGGCGCGCAAGGATCGCCCAAGGGCGAACCAAGCCCGGGCGTCCCATCGAGGGACCACCCGGAAGACCGGGACGGAAGAGGGAGCGTCCTCCCCACCTCGGCGATCGGTCCATACCGCCACTACATGTCCCCGGGCCTGCAGGGCCCGGGCCAGCTCGCGGGTGTAATCGCCAACGCCCCCGGGGAGGGGCGGATATTCCCCGGTGACCAACGCCAGCCGCAAAGGAAGTCCTCCTGGCCATCGCGGAATAGAGGGCAGGCCGCGGCCTGCCCGTTTCTCCATGGATTCGGAGGTTCGAGGAACCGCGCGGCGAGAGGGAAGCGAGGAGCCCTTCCCCGCGTTCCTCTCTTCTCCCAACGGCTCAGAAGGCCGCCGGGAGAGGAGAGACTCCAGACCCTTCCGGCCGCCAGGCCGTGCGCTCTCCGGCCCGCACGAAGACCGGACATGAGCCGGGATTTCCTGTCCCAGGAGGAGGTAAACGGCCTAACCCCTATGGGTCAGAGACTGGCATCTGAAGAAAGGAGCCCTTTCCGCACAATCCAGACCGATCCGCTTACAACCCAGAATTCTACCCGGCAAGGGGTTATGGTATAACAAAGCCGAGACGGCAGCTGGTTCCAAGTCCCCAAAAAGGAGAGCATCGAATGCGGCTCTCAGTGATCATTCCAGTATACAACGAACGGCCCACGGTTCGGGAGATCCTCAAACAGGTCCGGGCGGTAGGCTTGGCGGATGAGATCATCGTCGTGGACGACGGCTCGACCGATGGGACGCGAGAGATCTTGGAAGAAGAGGCCCGAAACGGATACATCCGGGTGATCTACCATGAGCGGAACATGGGAAAAGGGGCGGCGGTGCGAACCGGCATCGCCCATGCCACAGGCGACATCATTCTGATCCAGGATGCGGATCTGGAATATGATCCGCGGGATTATCCCCATCTGCTCCAGCCGATTCTGGAGGGCCGAGCGTCGGTAGTCTACGGCTCCCGTTTTCTGGGTCCTCGCAAGGCGATGCTGTTCTGGCATATGATCGGCAACAAGTTCCTCACGCTGGTGACCAATCTGCTATACGATGCCATCCTGAGCGATATGGAGACCGGCTATAAAGTCTTCCGGGCGGAGGTGGTGCGAGGCATCCCGCTGCGCGCGCGGGGCTTCGAGTTCGAGCCGGAGATCACCGCCAAGATCCTCAAGCGAGGCTACCGGATCTTTGAGGTCCCCATCTCTTACTATGGGCGAGAGTTTAGAGAGGGGAAGAAGATCCGCCCGATTCGCGACGGCCTGAAGGCGCTGTGGACATTGATCAAATATCGTTTCGTCGATTGAGGGTCAACGCTCGTCTATGGCCTCATCCGCTTCCTTTCCGGATCCTGAAGAGGCCCGACTGATTGAGGTGGCCCGGTCGGGCGATCTGGAGGCGTTTAACGAGCTCGCTCGCCGTTACCAGGATCGCCTCTATCACATCGCGTATCGCATCATGGGCGATCACGATTCGGCTGCGGACGCGATGCAGGAGGCCCTGATCGCGGCTTTTCGGGGAATCCGGGGGTTCCGCGGCGGCTCCTTCCTGGCGTGGCTCACCCGCATCGTGACGAATGCCTGTTACGACGAACTGCGCCGCCGCCGTCGCCGGCCTCAGGCCTCCCTGGATGCTTTGTTTGTGGTGGACCAGGGACCGGAGGCGGAGATGACCCTCCCGCCCGTAGAGGGGCCTGAATTCTACGTGGAGCGCCGGGAGCTGGCGGATTTGCTCCATCGCGCGATCCAGAGCCTCCCCGAAGACCAGCGGATCGTTCTGGTGCTTTCGGATATCGAGGGCTATTCCTACGAGGAGATCGCGGGGATCCTTCAGGTGCCCCTGGGGACGGTGAAATCCCGCCTGAGCCGGGCCCGCATGCGGGTCCGCGATTTCCTGCTGGCCCACCGGGAACTTTTGCCGGGGACCATACGTCCCTCTTAAGGGAGGCGAAAAAGAACGTCTTTGAGGTAGAGCCAGGTGCTGAAGGCGTCAGGCTCTACCTCAAAACGCCTCAGGAGGAGATGAACGGCGTATGCAACTGATTTTTGGCAGGCGAGGCTGCTGAAAGCGACCTTGCCCACCCAAATCTCCATGAAATCGAAGGGATGTTTTTGCCAGGTCGCGCATCACCCGGAAAGGGATCTTCACGGAAATGCCGCTTTTCCGTCGAAGGCTGAAAACCGATGAGCATCAGTGGGTTCAGGATCGGCTTTCCCTCTATCTGGACGGCCGCCTGGATCCCGGAGAACGAGCGCGGGTGGAAGCCCATCTGCGCGACTGTGCGACATGCGCCCGATCGTGGGAGACCCTTCGCTGGACCGTTCAGGCGCTGCGGGCCCTGCCGCCCGTGCGAGCGCCGCGTTCCTTTGCGCTCCGGCCGGAGCAGGTGGCTCGGGTGCCCCAGCCCGTTGGATGGCTCCGGCGGACCGCCTGGGCGATGGCGGCGGCATTGATCCTGGTGCTGGGCCTGGATTTCGCCTTGTCCCTGGGACGGATCGCCCCAGGGCCAGCGATGGCGCCGGCCGTTGCTCCAGCTGCTCCGGCCCCCCAGGCCGAGCGAGAAGCGCTACGCGCTATGGAGATGGAGGATCACACGCGGAGCCCCGAACCATCTCCAGCGCCGATGTTCGGTCTGGCGGTTCCCCAGGCCACTCCCACGACCGCGGCGGAGCAGCTGCCTGGGCCCGAAGAGATCCCGCCGCCGTCGGCTCCGGCTTTCCCGCTGTCCCCACTGCGAATCCTCGAGTTCCTCCTCCTGCTGGGAGCGATCGGGTTGCTGGCCCTGGATCGATGGCGAAGCCAGCGTCCCCGTTAGCTGTCCTTTTTCCTCTGAAAGCCTTTCGACGCATTCGTGTTTTGCCAGCTCGCGCCGTGAATCCCATAGGAGTCGCACGGTCTGGGGCCCGCTCAGCGAGGCAGGATGACCCCACTCCCCTTTTATCCCCCCGAGGAAGCCAGTGGCACAACTCCCATTACAAAATCGAACGCGTGGCAAGCCCGGATAAGGGGGTGATGAAGCCCCCCTTTCTCTACTCCTCCAAGGCCCTCAGGGCCGCGAGCGTGTTGATGGACAGGCCGCTGAAGGCGGTCCGCCCGGCCCCCCACCTCCAGCTCAGGAAAGCGTCTTCGCTTCCCGAACCGCATGAGATCGACGGCACACGCTTGCCATCCTGATGGTAGAAGGAGTATCCTGGCATCAGCCGTTCTCCACAAGCCCCTTCCAGCACCGGGGGATAAGAGCAAGCCGCCCTCGGCGGCCGGCCAGATCCCTCACACTCTCTTCTCCTCCCCGCGGCTCTCAGAACCACGGGGAGGAAGGAGAAAGAGGGAAGGGGCTTCATCGATTCCCTCCACAAGGGCTCGCTGTTTCCGTGCGAGTGGAATTCACAGCACGTAGAGTAAAGAACGCATGAGGAGGCTTGTCTTCCATGCATCGCGCAGTGATTGTTGACTTCGGAGGCGTGCTGGTTCGCAGCGAGGATCCTGTTCCCCGAGAGCAGCTGGCTCGAGAGCTGGGAATGACGGTGCAGGACCTGGAAGCGCTGATCTTCGCCAGCGATCTCTCCCTGCGAGCCCAGCGGGGGGAGCTCCCAGAGCCAGAGTTCTGGAAGGCCATCGGGGAGCGATTGGGGATCCCGTCGCTCGAGAGGATCCAGCAGGTGCGCCAGCGATTCTTCGCCGGGGATCGCCTGAACGAGCCGTTGGTCGAAGCCTTGCGGCGATGGAAAGGTCAGGTGACCCTGGGCTTGATCAGCAATGCCTGGTCCGGATTGCGCGAGGTCTTAAGGCGCCTGGGATTGCTGAACCTCTTCGATGGGATCGTGATCTCCGCCGAGGTCGGGCTTCTCAAGCCGGATCCCCGGATCTACCTCCTGGCCCTGGAGCGCCTGGGGGTCCCGCCCGAGGCTGCGGCCTTCGTGGACGATCTGCCCGAGAACGTGCAGGCTGCTCGCAAGCTGGGCCTTTATGGGATCCATTTCCGCGATACCCCGGAGGCATTGCGGCAGTTAGAGGAATGGTTAAATGGCCGGGTTCGTTCATCTTGAAACACTACCGGGAGCCAGATTCCTTATGCCCGGAGCCCCAGGGAGGAAAGGGGCGATGCCGTTAGAAATCCATCTGGATGATGTGGTGCAGCTCCGCAAGCCCCATCCATGCGGGGGGACGGAATGGCAGGTCGTGCGGGTGGGAGCGGACATCGGGATCCGTTGCCTGACCTGTGGCCGCCGGGTGTTGCTGCCGCGCCGGGAGTTCGAACGCCGGGTTCGACGGATCGTCCGCTGCACCCGCCCTCCCCCTGTGCCGCCCCCGTATCCTCCAGACCGCTGAAGGAGAGGCGGACGGACTTCCTGCGTTTTCGGTTTCTGGGGGATGCGGGCTGTTGGGGGTGGCCCGTCCCCCAGAAACCTTCACGCATAACCCAGGAGGGGCCATCATGAAACGGATTGCAGTTTACCTGGGCGGCGGGATGTTGCTGGTTCTGTCCCTGCTGTTCTTCCTCGCAGCTCTCTGGCCCGTTCCCCCGGATTCACCCCCTGGCGGTCTCTCGGATGGGATGCCCGGCGCGACCGGGGCGCTCCGTCGCCCCTTCCCCCCGATGCCGATCCCCCCGGATAACCCTCAAACCCCGGAAAAGGCGGAATTGGGCCGCCTGCTGTTCTACGACCCCGTTCTCTCCGGAGATAATACGCGGTCCTGTGCCACCTGCCATCATCCCGATCTCGGCTTCACGGATGGGAAAGGACGCTCCATCGGCGCCGATGGCCAGCCGATGCGCCGGGGTGCCCCCACTTTATGGAACGTCGGTTACCTCCGACGTCTGTTCTGGGACGGCCGGGCCTCCTCCCTGGAAGAGGCGGCCCGCATGTCGCTGACGGATCCCCAGGAAATGGCGGAGCAGCCGGACCGACTGGTTCAGGAACTCCGCGCCATCCCCGAGTATCGGGAGCGCTTCGACCGGGCTTTCGGGGGCCGGGGCGGCTCCGCATTGACCTTTGAGAACATCGCGAAGGCCATTACCGCCTTCGAGCGCACCCTGGTCAGCCGGAATGCGCCCTTCGACCGCTTCGCTGCGGGCGACACGACCGCCCTCACCCCCTCCCAGCGCCGCGGCCTGAATTTGTTCCGCTCCGGGCGCACCCGGTGTTTTGAATGTCATTCGCTTCCCCTCTTTGGATCCTCGGATTTCCGAGTGATCGGAGTGCCGGATCTCCCCGAAACACCCGTAGATCGCGGGCGGGCGGAGCTTACGAATTCGCCCCGGGATGAACGAGCCTTCAAGGTGCCGACGCTGCGGAATGTGGCGCTGACGGCCCCCTACATGCACAACGGGATTTTCACAACTCTTGAAGAAGTCATCGATTTCTATAAAGACGGGGGCGGCCGCGGGCGAGGGATGGATCTGCCCAACCTCGATGCGAAGATCCAGCCTTTCCGCCTAAGCCCAGAAGAGCGGGAGGACCTGGTGGCTTTCCTGTATGCCCTGACGGACGAATCGGCGCTCCCGCCGATCCCGGAATCGGTCCCCTCCGGCCTGTCTGTGGTCCCCCGTATCGAAAACCCAGGACGGGCGCTGGCCGCCCGATACAATGTCGGCGCCCATGGCGTCCATGAGCCATCCCGCCCGCCGCGGACCTGGGTAGTCCGCCCCGGGGAATCCATCCAGGCGGTGCTGGATCGAACCGGGCCCGGGGATACCGTTCTGATCGAACCCGGCGTCTACCATGAAGCCCTGGTGGTGGAGACGGAGCACCTCACCTTGCGGGGCATCTCCCGGGATGGCCAGCGGCCGATCCTTGATGGCCGGGGGGAATTCGGGGACGGCATCATCGCCACCCGGGACGGTTTCACCGTGGAGAACCTAGTGGTGCGCAACTATACGAACAACGGCATCGTGGTGCCGGGCGCGCGGGGGATCGTGATCCGGGATGTGACCACTGAGAACACTGGCGCCTACGGGGTGTATCCGGTGGGGAGCGAGGACATCCTCATCGAGCGGGTGGTGGCCACGGGGGCGTGGGACACCGGGATTTACATCGGGCAATCCCGCAACGGGATCATCCGGGACAGCGAGGCCTACGGCAATGTCAGCGGGATCGAGGTGGAGAACTCCGTGGCGATCACCGTGGAGAACAATTATGCCCACGACAACGCCGCCGGCATCCTGGTTTTCGTCCTCCCGAACCTCGAATCCAAAGTGGGCTCCCGCAATCGGATCGTCGGCAACCGCATCCTCCACAACAATGGGCCCAACTTCGCCAAGCCGGGCGCGATCGTGGGAAACGTGCCCTCGGGGACCGGGATCCTGATCATGGCTGCGGATGAGACCGAAGTGACCGGTAATGAGATCCGCGACAACGCCTCGGTGGGTATCGCAGTGATCAGTCTGGAACAGATTTTCCCTAAGGGGACCGTTTTCGACGTCGGCGCCATTCCCGAACGGAACTGGATTCACGACAACATCCTGGCGAACAACGGCTTTTACCCGGATCCCAAGGTGCGGGCGGCGGGGCTGCCGGGGGCCGACCTGCTCTGGGATGCGAGCGGCTGGGACAATCTGTGGCGGGAGCCCGGCGCCCGCGCCTTCCCTCCGCTTCTGCCGGGCCCGGATTGGCCATGGCCGCTCCGACGAGCTTACTGGCGATCGCTCCAGCTGCTGATCCGATTGCTGGGCTAAGGGCTCCTCGACGTCTCGCAACGCGGGGAGGGGGAGAAAGACTGCTCGAGGAAACGAACAGCGCCATCCATCGCTCTTCGAGGGAAGAGAAGTGCCCGAACAAGCGATCGGCGAAGATCGGATCTACTACGCGGTCCACCAGGATCCCGGGGCCCGCCACACCCTGATTCTGATCCATGGGGCGGGGGAATCCCATCTGGTGTGGCCGGGGGCGTTGCGAAACCTGCCCGGGGCCAACGTCTATGCGCTGGATCTTCCAGGCCACGGCCGTTCCCGCGGGCGCGGGCGATCCTCTATCGCCGCATATGCGGATCTGATTGTAAACTGGATGGAGGCGGTAGGGCTCCCTCGGGCGATCTGGGTGGGGCACTCCATGGGCGGCGCCATCGCCCAGTGGGCCGCCCTTCATTGCCCGGAACGCGTTGCCGCCCTCGTCCTGGTGGCCACCGGCGCACGGCTTCGGGTCAGCCCGCTGATCCTGGAGGGGCTGCGCGCGGATTTCCCCAAGACAGTGGACCTGATCACCGAATGGAGCTGGGGAGCCGCGCCGCCAGCCCGGCTGGTGGAGGAAGGACGCCGCCTGCTCCTCGCCACGGATCCCGCTGTCATCGAAGGGGACTATCGGGCGTGTGATGCCTTCGATGTGATGGGCCGGCTGGGGGAGATCCAGGCGCCAGCCCTGGTCATCGGCGGCACGGCGGATCGCATGACGCCGATCAAGTATGCGGAGTATCTGGCCGCCCACATCCCGAAGGCCGAGCTGGTGCGGGTCGAAGGGGCGGGCCATATGGTGATGCTGGAACAACCGGAGATCGTGGCGGAAGCGGTGCGATCGTTCCTGGATCGCATCAGCGAATGAAGCGGCTGACGGATGCCCGGTTTTGAAAGGCGGTCCTGCTTACCTCGAGAAGAGACCTCCCGCGGCTCTATAATGAGGAGGCGCGATCTTCAGAGCCGGGGCCTATGGGGGGATAGGCGGGGCCGCT
>NZ_JANWXB010000272.1 GCF_025055495.1 Thermoflexus sp.
CGCTAGGAGGACCACCGGGTAGCGCTGAAGGATCGGGAGGGAGACCTCCGCCAGAGTCTGGACCTCATAAGCCATCCAGCCTTCGGCCCGCAGGATCTCTGGGAGATAGGCGCCGAATGGGTTGGGGGACAGAGGATCCCACACCACGCCGATGCGGATGTCTGTTGAGGACTGCGCTTCGCCAAGGCGAAGGGCCGGGCCGCTCCAAAGCAGAGTAACGATCAGGGCGATCAGCGAGCCCAGAAGGACTCCGCGGAAGAGGCCGGATTTCCTACGCATCATGGATCTCACCTTATGGGCGTTGCTGTTCAATCGAATCGGTAGCAGATCCGATCGTTCTCCGAACACATGGGCATGGGGCGCAACGGACGAGCAGGATCCGATGTCATCGGTGCGGGAAGGAGGGTGTCTTCGGAAGAAACGAAGGCGCCGCCTGACAAGGCTCGAGGGTAGGCCCTAATCGCGATCCGCCAGTGGCCGGGCGGTAGAGCCAGCCGCAGGCGTCCCCCGGGTGCAATCATGCGGCGTTCTGACTTCAGGGCGCCGCTGCCTCCATCCCGGATCTGAACCCGGAGTGGGATCCTCGAGGAATACCAGGGGGGCGTGATCAGGGTGATAGGATTTCCGTTGCGCACCTCAAATCCCTCCGGCGTCACCTCTCGGAGCTCGGTCCAGGCAGCGGGATGAGTCTGGACTATCCGCATTCCGTAGATCGTTCGCGTTCGGGCCACCGCGAATCGATACGACCAGCGGTCCCGTGGACGATAGGGAGCTCGCAAGATCGGGCTTAACGTTTCAAAGATCCGGGCGATCTCCGCGGAGGAGACCTCATGGCCCAGCCCAGGGATCTCCTCCCAGTAGTGGGGATATCCGAGAGCTTGCAGGGTCTCGTGCATCCGGCGACTATGAACAGGGCTTACTTCCGAATCGGCCGCACCGTGAAAGATCATAAGCGTCAATCCCTTTAGATTCAGGGCCAGCTCGACGGGATTATCTGCTGCGTATCGCAATGGATCCGTGCCCTTAGGACCATAGGCCGCCCGGGTGGCCTCCGAGTCGTGAAGGGTAAGATCCAGCACCCCACCGATGGAACCTGCGGCGGCGAATCGATCCGGGTGATGGGCCGCCAGAGAGAAAGCGCCCTTTCCACCCATGGAGAACCCCACCAGGGCTCGCCCGCCGGGATCCCGTCGCACCGGGTAGCGGCTTTCCACCCAGGGGAGGACCCCCTGGAAGAACCAGTCGTAGAACGAAACCTGCCACGCGGAGCCCCCCGGCCAGGGGAGGCCCGGATAGATCGAGTAATAAGAGGGAACACCATCCTCCTCGCCCTGAAGGGCCACCAGCAGGATATGGGCCGCATCGGCGGCCTGCTGGAGGTCCGGGCGCTCCCACATGCCCAGCCCCATCGCCCAGCCGGACAGGAGATAGATCACCGGATAGGGCCGGTGGGCCGGGAAGCCTGCCGGCCGGTAAACCCGCACCTCGTGAGCTTGCCCTCGCCACTCCACGGTCCAGCTCTCCCAGCTGCCCTGCGGCAGCCCCTGGGCCTTCGCGATCGCCGGAGGCCTCCCCAGGACCCCCCCTATCCCCGCGATCAGCCCCAGCCATGCGATTCGAATGAGCAGGCTCTGTTTCACCATTCTGTTT
>NZ_JANWXB010000339.1 GCF_025055495.1 Thermoflexus sp.
GGGCGGTGCGGGGGGCCCAACGCCCCCGCACCGCCCCCGAAAACCCCCAAATGAAAAATGGACAAAGCACTCCCTACCCTCACGGCCAGAAAATATGGGGCTCGCCGTCCAGGAGGAGATCGTTCAGCCGGGCTTTCCGAAGGACCTCAAAGCGACTCCGGCATTCCTCCATCGTGTCGCCGCCCAGTTTCTCTAACAGGGCGTCGGCGAGGACGAAGGCCATCATCGCCTCGACGATGGGGCCGGCGCGGGGGACCGGGCAGAAATCGGAGCGTTCGTAGCGGGTTTCGGTCGGCTGGCCGGTCCGGAGGTCCACCGAGGGCTGGGGCGTCAGGGTCGTGGCGATCGGCTTGAAGGCCACGCGGACCACAATGGGGGCGCCGTTGGAGATCCCCCCCTCGATCCCGCCGGCCCGATGGGTCCGACGGACCAGGGCCTCGCCTTCCCGGAAGATCCCATCCTGCGCCTCGGTGCCCCGACGGCCGGCGAGGGCGAACCCCTCGCCGATCTCCACGCCCTTCACCGCCGGGATGCTCCCCAGGGCCATCATCAGCCGGGCGCTGAGCCGGCGGTCCCAGTGCACATGGGAGCCCAAGCCCGGCGGCACCCCCAGGGCGACCCCTTCAATGACCCCGCCCAGGGTGTCCTTTTCCCGAATCACCTGCTCAATAACGGCCTGCATGCGGGCCGAGGCCTCCGGATCCGGGCACCGAACGGGGTCGGTTTCCGCCCGCTCCAAACGGAGGGGATAGGGGAGATCCTCCGGAAGCTCCGCCCGGATCGGCCCGATCTGCACGACGTAGCTCCCGATCACGATGCCAAAGGCCCGGAGGAATTGCTTGCACAGCGCTCCCACCGCCACCCGAGCGGCCGTTTCCCGGGCAGAGGCCCGCTCCAGGCCGGGCCGGAGATCTCGATAGCCGTATTTCAACGCAGCCGCCAGGTCCACATGGCCGGGCCGAGGCACCGTCATGGGCTCGACCGCCCGCCCCCGCCATTTCGTGTGATCCCGGTTCTCAATCTGAACGGCGATCGGCGCCCCGGTGGTGACCCCTTCCAGGACCCCGCTCAGGATCACTGCACGATCCGCCTCGATCTTCATCCGGGGTCCCGCACCCAGGCCCTGCTGACGGCGAGCCAGTTCCCGGTTCACCGCCTCCAGATCCACCGGGAGGCCCGCTGGAAGACCCTCCAGGATGGCCACCAGGGCAGGCCCATGGGATTCTCCAGCGGTCAGGAACCGCAACGGCATAACCGGATGCCCTCCTGATCCAGGGGCTGATTTCGATCCCGGATGAAAGGCCAGGGAGGCCTGACGGATATCCAGTCTGGAAGATGGTGATCTCTTCGGCCCGGAAGCCCGTGCACCCGCAATGATCCAGCCTTCCTCCCCCTCCCATCGGGGGAGAACGAGAAAGGTTTCAGGGAGTGCTCAATCCGTGACGGATGGGATGCGGTGGCAATGGCCCCTCCTCCTTGGATCCTCCCTCTCCACGGCCCGGAGGGCTGCGGCCTCGCCTGCCCTGAAAACTAACGAATGATCCCTCCAGCGCCCAAATCGGCCGAAGCACTGCCGTCTGCGGATGTCGTTGAGGTTCGCCCGTGCAAATCTCCAGGCGGGAAGGCGAGCCTCCCGGCCGGTCAGGAGGGGCTTGCGTCCGCCCGATGAGCGACTCAACCCTTGGCGACTCGGAGCACCCCCACCAAGAGGGTCATCCCATCGATGGTCGCCCGCTCGATGGCCTCCACCGAGGGGGGTGGAGCCATCGCCAGCAGCTGCTCCGAGAGCGTCTCCGCCTGGATATACGCGGCGTGGGCGGCGATGGCCTCCGCCAGCGCGGGATCTGCCTGATAATAAGTGACGATGCGATCGGCCACGTCGAAATCTGCCCGCTTGCGCAGCTCTTGGATCCGCCGCACCACCTCCCGGGCCAGACCCTCCTTCCGTAGCTCATCGGTGAGCTCCGTCCACACGGCCGCCACGTAGTCGTTTTCCTCCACGAAAACCCATCCGGGCTTCGGCCGGTAGCGGATCTCCACGTCCTCCGGACCTACTTCCACGACCTCCTCATCCACCTGCACGGCCACCGTCTCCCCCCGATGCAACGCCCGGATGATGGCGGAGGCAGGAAGTCCATCGAGGGCCTCCCGGACCAGCGGGAGCCGGGCCCCCAGACGCGGCCCCAACCGATCCAGCCGGAGGTGGAGCTCCGGGTCCGCGACTTCGGTGAGCTCGCGGAGGAACGTCAGGCTCTTGATGTTCAGCTCATCCAGCAGGACGTCCGCCAGGCGTCGAACCGCTTCCTCCTCCTCCGGCCCGCGCACCCGGAAGGCGATCCGGGCCAGGGGCTGGCGGACCCGGATCCGAGCGGCGTTGCGAGCAGCCAGGCCCAGGCTGGCCAGCCGCATCGTCAGGCGCATTTCCTCCTGAAGCCGTTTGTCGATTCGGGCTGGATCCGGCTCCGGCCATCGGGAGAGATGGACACTTTCGGGGGCCTCGGGGTTCACCCGGGCCACCAAGTTGCGATAGAGGGCCTCCGCGGTGAAGGGGATAAAGGGCGCTAACAGATGGCTGAGGGTCACCAGGCACTCATACAGCGTGTGATACACCGCCGCCTTGTCCGCATCGTTTTCGTTCTTCCAGAACCGCCGTCGGCTGCGGCGCACATACCAGTTCGACAGATCGTCCACAAAGGCCGCGATCCGCCGGCCCGCCGTCGCCGGATCGTAGCTCTCCAGGGACTCCGTTACCTCCTGGATCAGGGCATGCAGTTCCGACAGGATCCAGCGGTCCAGCGGCGGGCGTTCCCCCACCGGCGGTGCCGGGACTGTCCGGGGATCAAAGCCGTCCAGCCGGGCATAGGTGACGAAGAAGCGGTAGGTGTTCCACAGGGTCAGCATGAAGGTGCGCACCACATCGCCGACCAGGTTGACGGAGATGCGGCGCTCCTGGCCGGGCGGGGAGACCGTGTAGAAATACCAGCGCAGGGCGTCCGCCCCGTGGACGTGGATGACCTCCCAGGGATCCACCACGTTGCCGCGGGACTTGGACATCTTCTGGCCCTTCTCATCCAGGACCAGCCCCAGGGAGATCACGTTCTTAAACGCCACGGAATCGAAGAGCAGCGTGGCGATGGCGTGCAGGGAGTAGAACCAGCCCCGGGTCTGATCCACCCCCTCGCAGATAAAATCCGCCGGGAACTGCTCCCGGAAGAGCTCCTGATTCTCAAAGGGGTAATGCCACTGGGCCACCGGCATCGCCCCGGAGTCGAACCAGACGTCGATGACCTCCGGCACCCGCTGCATCCGGTCACCGCACCGCTCGCACCGGTAGCGAACCTCATCGACATACGGCTTGTGGGGATCCCACGGCTCAGGCCAGCGGAAGCCGGCCGCCTCCACCTTCTGGCGCAGCTCCGCGTAGGAGCCGATGCACTCCCGGTGGCCACAGCGGGCGCATTCCCAGATGGGCAGCGGGATCCCCCAGTAGCGCTCCCGGCTCAGGGCCCAGTCCACGTTGTTCTCCAGCCAGTTGCCGAAGCGCCCCTCGCCGATTTGCGGCGGATACCAGCGGATGGTTTTGTTGAGCGCCACCAGCCGGTCCTTGAAGCGGGTGGTCTCAATGAACCACGAAGCGCGGGCGTAGTAAAGGAGCGGCGTCCCGCATCGCCAGCAGAACGGATAGGTGTGAAGATACGTCCCGGCGAAATACAGCAGCCCCCGCCGCTGCAGGTCCTCGATGATCATGGGATCGGCGTCCTTCACGAACATCCCGCGCCACGGCGTCACCTCGTCGATGAAACGCCCCCGCGGGTCCACCGTCACCAGGATCGGGAGGTCGTGCTCCCGGCCCAGCTGCATATCCTCCGCCCCGAAGGCGGGCGCGATGTGCACGATGCCAGTTCCCTCCTCCAGGCTGACGAAGGGCGCGGTGACCACATAATGGGCCTCCTTCTCCAGAGGAAGGAACGTGTAGAGCGGCCGGTAGCGCAGGCCCGCCAGCTCCCGCCCCGGCATCCGGGCCACCACCCGATAGGCCCCTTTCAGGGCCTTCTCCAGGAGGGCCTCCGCCAGGATCAGGCGCTCAGGGGTTCCATCCTGTTCCTGTTCCACCATCACATAAATTGCCTCCGGATGGACCGCCAGGGCGGCATTTCCAGGCAGCGTCCAGGGCGTGGTGGTCCAGACCAAGAAGTAGGTCCCTTCCTCGTCCCGCAGGGGGAACTTCACATACACCGAGGGGTCTTCGGTGTCCTCCCGGTAGCCCAGGGCGACCTCGTGATCGGAGAGCGGCGTGCCGCAGCGAGGGCAGTAGGGCACCACCTTGTAGCTCTGGTAGAGCAAACCCCGATCCCAGAACTGGCGCAGGATCCACCACACCGACTCGATGTATTCGTTGCTCAAGGTGATGTAGGCATCCTTCAGGTCGATCCAGAAGGCGATGCGCTCCGTCAGGTTCTCCCATTCCTTGACATAGCGGAACACGCTCTCCCGGCAGCGCTGGTTGAACGCCGCCACCCCATAGCGCTCGATGTCGACCTTCGAGGTGAACCCCAGCTCTTTTTCGATCTCCAGCTCCACCGGGAGCCCGTGGGTGTCCCATCCGCCCCGCCGCAGACAGTAATATCCCCGCATCGTCTTATACCGAGGGAACAGATCCTTGAACGCCCGGGATAGGACATGATGGATGCCGGGCAGGCCGTTGGCCGTGGGCGGCCCCTCATAGAACACATATCGAGGTCCCCCCTTTGTCTGCTCCATGGAGCGCTCAAAGATCCGGCGTTCCTTCCAGAACTTCAGGATTTCCTCTTCCAACTGTGGAAAATTCACCCGTGCAGGAACCGGTTCAAACATGACTGCCTCCTCGTTCGGTGCGAAATAAAGACTTCCCGGGGGAGCGAACGGCGTAACCTCTAATCCCGGGGGAGTTCGATCTCTATCCGCTTGTTGATCCGCCCTTTGCTCTTGTAATCGACGATGCGGATCCGGCCGACTTCCCGGGTGTTCGCAACATGAGTGCCGCCGTCGGCCTGAAGATCCAGCCCCTCAATTTCCACCACCCGGACCGTCCGGATGTCGGGCGGGAGGAGGTTGACCTTGGTGCGAATCAGATCCGGGTTGCGATCGGCCTCTTCCCGGGGGAGGAAGTAGACGCGCACCGGGCGCGCCGCCTCAACCTCGGCATTGATTTTCTCCTCGATCTCCCGCACCAGTTCCCCGCGCAGGGTTTCGAACTCGAAATCCATCCGCCCCCGCAGGGGCTCCATATTCCCTCCGGTCACCTTGGCCCCGTAGTCCCGCCAGACCACCCCGCACAGGATATGGAGGGCGGTGTGGGTGCGCATCAGGGCGTAGCGGCGCTCCCAATCGATCTCCCCCCGCACCCGCTGGCCCGCCGCCGGGGGCTCTCCCTTCACCTCATGCCAGACCAGGGGGCCCTGACGGCGAACGGCGATCACCGGCCATGTGCGCGCCCCATCGGTCAGCCATCCCGTGTCATGGGGCTGCCCCCCACCGCCGGGATAGAAGGCCGTGGCATCCAGGGCGACCGCCCGGCCTTCCACGGCCAGTACCATCGCCTCGAAGGTCCGCTGGTAGGCATCGGTTGCGTAGAGCAGCACGGTCTCCATGGGCGATCTGCTCCATTCGTGATTCGTGGATTCGTGCCCCCATTCGTGGACGGCCCCCCTTCATAAAAAATCGGCTCTCGCCCCAGAGGGACGAGAGCCGATCGCTCCCGCGGTACCACCCTGCTTCCCGGTTCAACCGGGCCGCTCCTCTCGGGGACAGGGGGCATGCGACGGCCTGAGGCAGGAGGACTGCCTGAGGAGCCGCCTCCCCCGATCCCCGCGCCCTGGATAACGGGAGGGCGAATCCCGGGCGAGCCTACTGGCCCGCTCAGGGCGGGCGTTCGGTCGCCGGCTCGGGAGGGATCTTCGGCCCGACGTCGGCATCCGGCTTCCACCCCATCCGGACTCGCTGGGCGCGACGGCTCGGGCCTACTCGTCTCCGTCATCGCCGTTAACTGGAGGTCCTTTGTAGCGGCTTTTTAAAAACTATAGCGGAGCCCGGAAGGGCTGTCAACTGGCCCGCCCTCGTCGGCCGCGATCGATCGAGGGGCTACTCGGTCCGGCTGAACAGCCACACGGCCGGGATCAGGAACAGCATCCAGAAGGCGATGAGGGCGATCAGGTTCACCTCGAGAGGATGGAGGATGAGCGTCTTCAGAAGCGGCTCCGGGATCAGCCCCTGCAGCGTGGTCTGGCGGATGGCGTCCACCCCGTAGGTCACTGGATCCACCCGGGCCAGCCATTCCATCCACAGGGGCACCTCCCGCAGCGGGAAGAAGGCGCCGCTCATAAAGAACATGGGCATCAGCAGGAAGTTCATCATCATATGGAAGCCTTCCATGGAGCGCATGCGGGCGGCGATCAGGATTCCGAAAGAAGTCATGGTGGCCGCCACCAGGATCATCATGGCGATCAGGGTGAGGATCTGGGGAAGGGTGAACCGCACGCCCACCAGCGGGGCCAGCAACATGATGAGAAGCCCCTGGAGCAACGCGGTGGTGCTGCCCCCGGCTACCTTACCCAGAGCGACCGCCGCCCGGGAGACGGGCGCGACCAGCACTTCTTTCAGGAAGCCAAACTCCCGGTCCCAGACGATCGAGACAGCGGAGAAGACCGCCGTGAAGAGCACCGCCATGCTCAGGATGCCCGGGAAGAGGAAGGTCCGGAAGTCCACCCCGGCCATCCCGGCCGCCACGGCCGGGGCCAGCCCGTTGCCGAACACCAGCAGGAAGAGCAGCGGCTGGCCCAGGGAGCTCACGATGCGGGTGCGATCCCGAAGGAATCGCAGGAGATCTCGATACCAGATGGTGTAAACCGTCTTCAGAAAAGCCATCCCGTTCACCTCCGGCTCCAGAGTCGATGGCGCAGACGCATCATCTCCAGCGGCGAGGCCTCCTCCTCCCGGATGGCGCGGCCGGTCAGCTTGATGAACACATCCTCCAGGCTGGGCCGTCGCAGGCGGATGCTGTGGACGATCAGGGGAGGCTCCAGGCCGTTCTGCAGGACCCCCAGCAGGCGGGGGATCAGCTGATCGCCTCGTGCGGCCTCGATAAGCACCCCTTCCTCCGTCAGGCGAGGCTCCAGCCCCAACGCCTCCCGGACCCGGTCCACAGCGCGGGGGTCATCGCTGGTCTGCACCAGGAGCACATCCCCACCGATCATCGCCTTCAGATGATCGGGCGTGTCCAGGGCGATGATGCGGCCGTGATCAATGATGGCAATGCGATCCGCCCACTCCGCCTCATCCATATAATGAGTGGTGAAAAAGACCGTCGTCCCCTCCGTATCTCGCAGGCGAAGGATGTATTCCCAGATGTGGCGCCGCGTCTGGGGATCCAGCCCCAGGGTGGGTTCATCGAGGAAGAGGACTTTGGGTTGATGGAGCAGGCCGCGGGCGAGCTCCAGCCGGCGCTTCATCCCGCCGGAGAACGTGCGCACCTCCTGATGGGCGTGATCCGTGAGCTCTACCAGTTCCAGCAGACGCTTCGCCCGCTCCTCGAAGGCCGAACGGGGGACCCCATATAGCCAGGCGTGGAACTGGAGGTTCTGCCAGGCCGTCAGCCGATCATCCAGGCTGGGGTCCTGGAACACCAGTCCGATGCGCCGGCGCACCGCATGCGGCTCCCGCACGACATCATAGCCGCCCACCCGGGCGGTGCCGGAGGTCGGCCGCAGCAGCGTGCAGAGCATATTGATCGTGGTCGTCTTGCCAGCCCCGTTGGGGCCCAGGAAGGCGAACAGCTCTCCTTCCCGCACCGTGAAGGAAACCTCCCGAACCGCTACAAAGTCGCCGAACCGTCGGGTGAGACGTTCCACCTCTATCGCGTTCATCGACGCCTCCGTAGAAGAGAGCATCCCGCACTTCAATGCCTCGTCGCTGGACATTTTGGTGGTGTTTCCTTAGAGCGGATCATCCTTCCGATCGCCCATGGAGCGCATCGTTTCCCAGCGTCCGCCGGAGCAGATCCATCGCCTGGGCGAGCAGGACCCGTTCCTCGGGGCTCAGAGGAGCCAGCCGCCGTCCCAGACGGGCGGCCGCTCGGAGCTGAAGCCGGCGCAGGGTTTTTCGCCCCCTGGGGGTCAGCCGGATCCATACCCGCCGCCGGTCGGTCGGATCCCGCTCCACCATGACCCATCCCTGATCCGAGAGGGATCGAACGGCCCGGGAGACGGTGGAGGGGCGAACCGCTTGAGCGCGGGCCAGCTCCGTCAGGGTATATGGCCGCTGCGCCAGCATCCCCAGCAGCCGATAGGATTGAGCGGGGAACATCCCCTGTTCTTCCCCCCTAACCTCCGCCCAGATCTTCCGCATCACCAGATGCAGGGTCTCCAGGATGCAGCGGGCCAGGATCCGCTCGCTCACCGATCCACGAGCCTCCACTCCGCATTCCTCGCAGGAAGGTTTTTGCCTTTGCTAAAAGTTAGCGATGTAAATTATAATCCCTTCCTTCACCCCGTCAAATCGCCAGGGGAGCTTTCAGGAAGGGGAGGGATCCAGAGTTTGCGTAAGCGGCCTCGAATTCGCCGCCCGCGCTCGCCGGGACCCCATGGATAGCCACCGCGTCAGACCCCACAGCAGGTGGGATTCCTCATGGATGGAATGGATCCCTCCTGGCGGCCCAGAGCGGATTCAACCCGTTCGACGAAAGCCTGCTTGCACAAGCCACAAAATGGACGAATGGGTCCAGAAAAGGCGCTGAACGGTTGACTCATCTTGACAATTTAGATGAACGGGATCATCATTAAGAGGATCGGAGGATGAGGAGCGCTCCGCTGTTCGGGATTTCGGAAACAGACAGGGTGTTTTCCGCAGGGGCGGGCGCGGAAGGCAGCCTGTCTGCCCCTTCAACCCTGGGGGCAAATCGACGGTCTGACTCCCTCGAAAGGCCCTGGGGGAAGCGGGAAAAGGGAAGGCCTGACTTCCCCTCGAAGACCCTGTTCATTTTTGATCGAGGGGTTTTCGGGGGTGGTGCGGGGGGACTTCGGCCCCCTGCACCACCCCCGAAGGATTTTTTCTCCTCCTCACAGCCCGCTGGGCTGTGAGGAGGGAAGAGAAAGGGAGGAGGAACTCTTCCTTCCCGGACTGGCTTCTGTTCCCCGAATCTCCGATTCATAACCGGGCAAAGCATCAGCATCTATCCGAATTCCGTGTCGGGAGGCGTATGAATGGCGCAAAACTCGGGCGAGGCGCGGGGATGGGCCCGACGATGGGCAGGCGGGTTCTGGATCCTCGGGATCTGGCTGACCGGATGCGCCGCCCAGAGCCCTTCGATCCTGGCCCCGGTCTCTCCGAAAGGACGGGCGGAGGCGGAGCTGTTCTGGTTTATCCTGTTGATCACCGCCGGCGTCTTCGTTCTGGTCGAGACGCTTCTTCTCTATGCGGTCTTCCGGTTCCGGGCTCGAGATCCGCGGGCGATCCCGCCCCAGATCCATGGGAACAACGCCCTGGAGATCTCGTGGACTACGGCGACAGCCGTGGGGCTGGCGGTGATCTTCGCCATGACTTGGCGGACGATGGCGGCGACCTCCACGCCGCCGGCGGACGCCCTGCCGGTGAAAGTGATCGGCCACCAGTGGTGGTGGGAGTTCCAGTATCCCACCCTGGGGATCACCACCGCCAACGAGCTGGTGATCCCGGTTGGCCGGCCGATCCGGGCATCGGTGACCTCCGCGGATGTGATCCACAGCTTCTGGGTGCCCCAGTTGGGCGGGAAGATGGATGCGATCCCCGGCCGGGAGAACGCCGTCTGGCTCCAGTCGGACGTCGAAGGCGTGTTCTATGGACAGTGCGCGGAGCTATGTGGGATCTCCCACGCGAACATGCGCCTGCGGGTTCGCGCCGTGTCGGAGGCCGAGTTCCAGCGCTGGGTCGAGGCGCAACGCGCGCCGGCGGCCCAGCCCGTCGAGCCCCTGGCGCAGCAGGGGTATCAGGTTTTCATGAGCAAGGCATGTGTGGGATGTCACGCTATCGCAGGCACGCCCGCCCAGGGAAGGGTAGGGCCGGATCTAACGCATTTTGGGAGCCGGACGACGATCGCCGCGGGTTTGCTGGAGAACACCCCGGAGAACCTGGCCCGCTGGCTGGATAACCCACCGGCGGTCAAGCCCGGCGCCTTGATGCCGCGCCTGGGCCTGACGCCGGAGGAGATCCAGGCGCTGGTGGCTTATCTTCTGTCCCTGAAGTAGAAGAACGGAGAGGCCGCGAGAGGGGATCTCCCGAAGTGGGATGATCCGGTTCTCTTCCACAAGCCCTTAAGAGCTCAACCCCTCAATCCTACAATCAATTTTCCTTTGCCGCTTCAAGCCGGACAGTACAGTGAGGAAGGAGTGAGAGGAGGCTGAGGATGGCCAGTCAGACGATGACGATGCCGCGGGTCTACGAGGAGCGGGGGCTTCTCGCCTGGCTCACCACGGTGGATCATAAGCGAATCGGGATCCTGTATATCCTGGGCGCCGGGTTCTTCGCCCTGATCGGCGGCCTGGAGGCCCTTCTGATCCGGACCCAATTGGCCGCTCCGAACAACCAGGTCCTGGTGGGGGAGGCCTACAATCAGGTCCTGACCATGCATGGCACGACGATGATCTTCCTGGTGGTGATGCCGGTGCTGGCCGGCCTCGGGAACTATGTGATCCCCCTGATGATCGGGGCCCGGGATATGGCCTACCCCCGGCTGAACGCCTTCGGCGTCTGGATGTTCCTGCTGGGCGGCCTCTTCCTGAACCTGAGCTTCCTCCTGGGGGGCGCCCCCGATGCTGGATGGTTTGGATATGCGCCGCTGACGGCGAAGACCTTCTCCCGGGGCACCGGTATTGACTTCTGGATCCTGGGCCTGCAGCTCCTGGGGATCTCTTCCATCACTTCCTCCATCAACTTCGTGTCGACGATCCTCCTCCTGCGGGCCCCCGGCCTCTCCTTGAACCGCCTGCCCCTCTTCGCCTGGACCACCCTGGTGACCGCTTTCCTGATCCTCTTTGCGATGCCGAGCATTTCGGCCGCCCTTTTTCTGTTGTTCCTGGACCGTCATCTGGGGACCCATTTCTTTAACCCAGCGGCGGGCGGCGATCCGTTGCTCTGGCAGCACCTCTTCTGGTTCTTCGGCCACCCGGAGGTCTACATTATGATCCTCCCCGCGATGGGGATCGTTTCGGAGATCCTGCCGGTCTTCTCCCGCAAACCCCTCTTCGGCTACACGGCGGTGGCCTACTCCAGCGTGGCCATCGGTTTCATCGGGTTCACCGTCTGGGCCCATCACATGTTCGCCGTAGGTCTGCCAGATGTGGTAAACGCCTTCTTCGCCGCCGCCAGCATGCTGGTGGCGGTGCCCACGGCCATCAAGGTCTTCAACTGGATCGCCACCATCTGGGGCGGTGCGGTGCGCTACCAGACCCCCTTCCTGTTCGCCGCCGCCTTTGTGGCCCTGTTCGTGATCGGGGGGCTCAGCGGCCTCTTCCTCGCCGCCGTCCCGGTGGACTGGCAGGTGACGGACACCTACTTCGTGGTCGCTCACTTCCATTACACGCTGTTCGGCGGTTCGATGTTCGCCATCGTGGCCGGGATCTATTACTGGTTCCCGAAGATCACCGGCCGTTTCCTAGACGAACGTCTGGGCCGCTGGCATTTCGCCCTGCAGTTCATCGGTTTTAACCTGACATTCTTCCCAATGCACTTCCTGGGCCTCGCCGGGATGCCCCGGCGGATCTACACCTATGCGCCCGGCCTCGGCTGGGAGGTCCTGAACCTGCTGGCCACCGTGGGAGCCTTCATCCTGGCTCTCGGGTTCGTGGTGTTCTTCGTTAATGTCGTTCGCAGCCTGGCTGTCGGCGTGCCCGCCCCCGCGGATCCGTGGGATGGTCACACGCTGGAGTGGCTGACCTCCTCTCCCCCACCACCGTATAACTTCGCTCACATCCCGGTCGTCCACAGCCGTCGGCCCGTTTGGGATCTGAAGTATACCGGCAACCCGCACCCGCGGCCGGTGGTAGAGATCACCGAGGGGAATGATCAGATTAAGGAGGATAAGGGAGAGAAGGCTCCCGAGGAACCGATCCATCTCCCGGCGCCCAGCATCTGGCCACTGGTCATCGCCGCTGGCCTGACCCTCTTCGCCCTGGGGCTGGTCACCCACTGGATCTTCATACCTTTCGGCGTCCTTCTGTTCGCCCTGGGGATCGCCCGGTGGGCGACCCAGCCGCTCTTCCCAGAGGCACCGGGGGGCCATTAAAGCCCGGCAACGCCGAGCAGGCAGCCGCTCCAGTCTGTAAGGGGGTCCCTGATGGGCAGAATTTCTTCGCGGGTGCGGACCGCCTCCAACGGTCCGCACCCGCGAAAAACCGCTATGAACGAATGATCCCTTTCACGGCCCAGAGGTCCATGGGAAAGGGGGGAGGAAAAATCGTTCAGGGACGGTGCGGGGGGCCGCGGGCCCCCCGCCCCGGCCCCCCCCAAAAGGAGAATGGCTTATGAAGCGTGCCTGCTGGACTCTGGTTGGACCCCTGATGCTGGGGCTGTTGCTGGGAGCCTGCGCGCCCGGTGGTCAGCCGGGTGCTCAGGCCATCACGATCGTCATGGATGAATATCGATTTGAACCCAATACCGTTCAAGTGAAAGCGGGCCAGGAGGTGCGACTGACATTGGCGAATAAAGGGAAGGAACCCCACGAACTGATGATCGGTCGGACCCTCGTCACTCATGAGGGTCGCCCCGCTGGCTTCGCCCAGGATTTCTTCGAAGGCATTTCCGTAAAGGCCGAACGGGGTGGAAAACCGATCGATGTCAAGGAACTGATGGAGGAGGAGGAGGAAGCTCACGGCTTTATGGTCGTGCTGGAGCCGGGGGAAGAGCCTGTGACGATCATCTTCACGATTCCCTCCAACAAGGTCGGCGAGTGGGAGATGGGCTGTTTTGAAAGCGATGGGTCTCACTGGCAACTCGGCATGCAAGGCAAATGGATCGTCCAGCCCTGATGGTTCGTTGGGGCAGCCTGCTGCCCTTCTGGATCAAAATCAAATCAACTCAAGGTGCCGCTGCTTTGTCCATATTTGATTTTGGGATTTTCGAAGGAGGGACCATCGCTCTTCCGGACCGGCCTCCGTTCTTCAAGCATAACTGGGCAAAGCACCACCGATCTCCGCCGGGGGCTTTTGGGGCCGTCTTCAGCGGCCTTTCAAGCGTTGGGATCCTCCCCTCCATGAGGCCCAAAGGACCTCGAGAAGGACGTGGGGAGGAGGGGCCAAAAGAAATCCTGGCTCGTGTTCGGAACTCATGCCGCTGGAGGGGTGGGGTCCCCACCCAGTGATCCCAAGGGCCGTCGGGTGGGAGGACAGAAGGGAGCCGCCCTCGGCTCCAAAAGCCTCCGGCTTCTTCTCAGTCAGTCTCATCCGGTGAGGGGGAACGCGATGGCGAGCCATCATCCAACTGCTGGCGCTGAGATCACTGTGGATAGCCGCAAGCTGGGGGTCTGGGTGTTCCTGGCTTCCGAGGTGATTTTCTTCGCCGCTCTCATCACCTCGTATCTGGTGCTGCACAACCGGGTGACCAGTGGGCCGACGGCCCACGAGGCCTTGACGCTCACCATCCCGACGATCAACACGATGATCCTGCTCGTCAGCAGTGTGGCAATGGTGCTGGCCCTGGCGCATCTGCGGGATGGGAACCGGCGGGCCTCTATCGCCTGGCTGCTGACCACCGCCTGGTTGGGGATTTGTTTCCTGATCCTTAAGGCAGTGGAATACAATCATCACCTCCACGAGGGGCTCACCCCCAGCGTCAACGTCTTCGGCTCCGCGTATTACACGGTAACCGGCTTCCATGCGGCCCACGTGGCGGCGGGGGTGATCTGGATCCTCAGCGTGGCCCTGGGGTTGCGTCGTCGCATCTCGCCCCAGAACGACGTCCTGGTGGAGACCGTGGGGCTTTACTGGCACTTCGTGGATCTGGTATGGGTGGCGATCTTTATGGTAGTGTATCTGATGCGTTGATGGGCGCGGCAAGGCCATGGGAAGCCAATGAATACCTGCAGAGGGTCCTCTTCCTATCGGAACGGATCGATTTTCCCCCGCATGATCGCCATCTCTGAGTGTTCAAAGCATTTGGGAGGGAAGTTCAATCAAGTTCCGGTCTTTGGAGATTTCATCGAATGGGAGGACATATGAACATGGAAGCGAAGGCTCATAAGCATCCGAATTATGTTCTCGTGGGGATTGTGCTGATCATCCTGACGATCCTCGAGGTGAGCGTGATGGCCCTGCCCGTTCCTCAGCTGCCCTTCCTGCTGGGCTTTGCCATCGCAAAGGGGTTGCTTATCGTGCTTTATTTCATGCATCTGAAATTCGACTCCCGCCTTTATGCGGTCCTTTTCGCTTATCCCTGGCCCCTGGCTTTGCTGCTGGTGGCGATCTTGATCTGGGTGTATTTCGGATTTCGAGCTTGATGAGCCAGGGGATGGGGTTCAGGAGGGGGGATTAAGCAATGGAATACCCTATTTCATAAAACAACAGGGGCCCCGGCGATTTGCCGGGGCCCCTGTTGTCTGCCATTTCGGCGCTTATTCCCCACCACCGCCCGCTGGGGCGGGACGCGCCGGCGCCGCCCGCCAGCGGTTGAAGGCGACCCAGCCTTCATAGCCGATAAAGGCGGCAGCGATGAAAAGCAACGCGGCGAGGACCAGCATCGTCCCCGCGCCGATGATCGCGACGATGTTCCCCCTGGCTAAGGCCGCGTTCAGTGCCGGAATCTGGTTGTAGAGGGTGACCAGGATGGCCGCCATCGTCGTGATATACATGAAGACTCCGGGCACCCCGGCATACCAGGCCGGCCGGCGCTCCGAGACCAGCCAGACGGTGACGATGAGCAGGGCCAGACCCGCCATCAACTGGTTGGCGGAGCCGAACAACTGCCAAAGGTAGATCCAGGTCCCGGTCAGCACCAGGAAGGCGGCCAGGATCATAGAAATAATACTGGCCACATGCATGTTCTTGAAGATCGGTTGAGCTTCCCCAAGCCACTCGCCCAGCGTCACCCGCATCAGGCGGAAGACCAGCTGGACCACGGTGATCACGATCACCACGAAGGCGGCGAAGCCCAGGGCCTTCCCATACAGGAAGAAGCCCTCGCCGAACAGCTGGGAGAGCAGAATGCCCACGCCCGACGCGAAGCGCTCCGGCGCAGTGGCGCCGGGGGCGTTCAGGGCGATCGCGATCAGGGAAAGCAGCCCCAGGGTGTTCTCGCCGAAGAGCATCGCGCCGCCACCCACCGGGAGGGCATCGGTCTCATACTCCAGCTGCCGGGCGGTCCCCACCGAGCCGAACAGGGCATGCCAGCCCGAGATGGCTCCACAAGCGATGGTCACGAAGAGCATCGGCCACAGAGGCTGGATGCCGATCGCGGCGGGTTGGAAGCCCCGGAAGGCAGGGAGCTTGAAGGAGACCGCCTGAGGGTTGGTGAAGAAGCCAACGATGCCGCCGATGTAACTTAGGATAATCACCAGGGCGGTGACCCAGAACCCCAGATAGTTGACCGGCTGTGCAAAGCGCCAGATGGGGAGATTCGCCCCCAGGTAGCAGAAGACCAGGGTGAACAGCATCCAGAAAATGTAGGAAAGCCGCACCGGTCGATCCAGACCCAACAAACGACCGGTCTTCGGATCCGGGTTGGCCGTAGGATCGAAATAGGTGTAAAGCGGCTTGCCGCCCACCAAGCTATCGATCCCCGCGTTGAAGCTGGCGAAGACTTGTCCCACTGGCCCCTGAATGGTCTTGACCTGTTCTCCCTCCTTCACCTGCTGCAGCCCCAACGGCCCGACCCCCATCGCCACCAGGGTGATGATGAGCGTGATGGCGGTGACGGCGATGAGATCGATCTTCCAGCGGTAAAGCATCTGCCCGGCCAGCAGTCCCATCGCCGCCAGGGCGATAATACCCAGGGGGACCGTCGGATCCAGCAGGACACCGGCAATCAGGTTCACGAAGGCTCCGGCGATCAGAAGCAGATAGAAGAAGATGAACACGAAGAGGAGCGTGCGAGTGCGAGGGCTGATCAGGCGGTAAGCGACAGCGCTCAGGGAGTTGCCGTCGTTGCGCACGGAGAGCATGATGGCGCTGTAGTCGCTGGCCCAGCCGATGAAGGAGACACCAAGGATCAGCCAGAGGAGGGCTGGGAGCCAGCCCCACAGCCCGGCCGCCGTGATCGGCCCCACGATGGGCCCGGCGGCGGCGATGGACTTGAAGTGATAGCCGATGAGGATATTGCGGCTGGTGGGGACAAAGTCCACCCCGTCCATATACATCCGGGCGGGGGTCGCCCGCTTCGGGTCGGACTGGATGATCTCCCGGTCGACCCGCTTGGCGTAGAGGTTCCAGATCAATAACTGGACAAGGATGCCGATGATGATAACCCAGAAGGCGCTCATGGCTTTCCCTCCAGGGCGAAATAATAAGAATAAGGATGTTGGAATCTGGCCTGCGAGCACGCGCTGAGGGAGCGCGGCGATCCGGGGGTCCACATCCTACAGCTGAGCGTTCGATCTCCCGCGGTTCACCTCCTTTCTTCGGGAGGTTAGAGATCGAAAGGACCGCTGAAGGCGACCTTTGACGGGTAGGGGATACGGTGCCGACAGTCTCTCTCCTCTGCCCGCGAAAAGCACGATCCGCCACCAGGAAGCCCTCTCAGGTTTTTGAGCTGAGCGAGGCGCTGAAGACGCTTCGCTCGGCTCAAAAACCCACAGGGAAAAGGCCAGCTGTCCCATAAAAAAACAGGCGACAGCCATCTCTCAAGCTGTCGCCTGAGGAACTCCTAAGCGCTGGGCGATGGCCGCCTCGGCTGCCGCAAAGTCGCCCCCCCCAAACACCTGCCCATCTACAATCACGGCCGGATAGCGGCGAGCCCCGTATCGTAGGGACTTCCACCAGCCTTCCACGGAGACCGCGTCGATCACCTTCACTGTGATCCGATCGCAGTAGGTCGACAGGAGCCGGGCGATCCAGGTCGCGAGGTCCTGGTAGGCTTTCTGGAGATCTTCCGGGAGACCGGAGGCCAGCTGTTCGGCGTGCAGAACTTGACTTACGCCAGCCTGCTGCCAGACCAGCTCGCAGTGGAGGCAATGGTAGAAGGCGGTGGGCGCGTAAGCGATAATCTCAACCTGTAAGGGCCGCTTCATGGGCCCCTCCTTAATCCTCGCTCGGTCGGGGAAAAGCTGATCTCAGGGGAAGATTCGTCACTGTTCCCAAATTCAGTTATCTTCATTATAGCAAACCGCCTTGTCGTGTCAAGGCTTCTTCTAAACCAGCCCATCGTTTGTGAGACAGGATTGTTATTTTTATCACAATATGGTGTGAGATTCAATCTTTGGGCGGGTCGATTCGCGGACGGCCCCTCTCCCAACCCATTCTGGAGTTACGTCGTTGAGAGCCGGTCGGACGAGGCGAAATGGCCCTGCTCCTCTATATGCTTGAAGGGCCACCGGAGGCAGGGGCATATCCTCATCGATCGGGGAGGATCTCCCCACACAGACGAGATCGAAGAACGCCGTCGGGGCCTTGACGCCTCTTTCCCCTTTCACATATGATAAAGTCAAAGGCCCTGTTTCGTTCCCCACATCCAGGAACAGGTTCCCCGGGAATTCCCAGCGTGGCCTGCCTGACAGGGCCCGGACGCACGTAAATTCCCAAAGAAACAGAAAAAATCCAAAGAAGGAGCCTCTCCATGCCGGATTTCCTGTTTCGTGGTTCCCTGGCGGAAGTGGATCCGGAAGTGGCCGCCCTGATCCGGTATGAGCACGAACGCCAGATCCGCAAGCTGATCCTCATTCCCTCCGAATCCTATGCCCCGGCGGCCGTCCGCGAAGCGCTGGGCTCGGTGTTCCAGAACATCTACGCCGAGGGCTATCCCCACGAACGCACCCGCACGCAAACCGAGGCGGAGCTGCTCGATTATGAGGACCAGCTGGGGTTCTACCGGCGTTACAGCGATCAGCGTTATTACAAGGGTGTGGAATACGCCGACATCGTGGAGGCCCTGGCCCGACGGCGCTGCGCCGAGGCCTTCGCGACCCCGGAGATCCCCCCTGAGCGGATCTTCGTGAACGTCCAGCCCCTCTCCGGCGCCCCCGCCAACAACGCGGTCTATGAGGCGTTGCTTCAGCCCGGAGACACCGTGATGGGCCTGTCGCTGATCCACGGCGGCCATCTCACCCACGGCTCGCCGGTGAACCGTTCGGGCAAGCACTATCGCATCGTCTGGTATACGGTGGATCCTCAGACGGAGCTCCTGGATTATGATCAGATCCGCGATCTCGCCCGCCAGCATCGGCCGAAGATGATCATCGCCGGCTACACGTCGTATCCATGGGCGCCCGACTGGAAGCGTTTCCGGGAGATCGCGGACGAAGTCGGGGCCTATCTGCTGGCGGATATCGCCCACACCGCGGGGATGGCCATCGCCGGCGCTTACCCCAATCCGCTGGGATATGCCCATGTGATCACCTTCACGACCCACAAGACCATTATGGGCCCGCGGGGGGCCTGTATCCTCACCACGGATCCGGAGCTGGCGAAGAAGATCGACCGGGCAGTGTTCCCGGGCGAACAAGGCGGGCCTCACGTGAACGTCTTCGCTGCGCTGGCGGTGGCCTTTAAGCTGGCCCGCACGGAGCCGTTCCGCGAGCTCCAGCATCAGATCGTCCGCAATGCCCAGGCCATGGCTCGGCGCCTTGCGGAACGGGGACTGCGGATCCCTTACGGCGGCACGAACACCCACCTCCTCCTCGTGGACTGCAAGTCGGTCCGGGGGCCGGATGGCACGCCCCTGATGGGGGATCCGGCGGCCCGGGTGCTGGATCTAGCCGGCATTGTGGTGAACCGTAACACCATCCCCGGCGACACCGGGGCGGGGGCCGCCAGCGGCATCCGCCTGGGGACCCCCTGGATCACCCAGCGCGGGTTCCGGGAGCCGGAGGTGGAAGCCCTGGCGGACATCATCGCTGACGTGCTGTGGGCCTGTCGGCCGCACCGCTACTACGTGGGACGTGACCTGGTCTATCGCACCAAGGTGGAGTTCGACGTCCTGGAGGAGGCCAAGCTACGGGTAGCGGAGCTTGCCGCCCGGGCCGGCATTGACGTGGAGCTCCCGAAGAGCGGCTATCCCCATTACTGGTTTATCACCGATCGCCTCCCCGCGGCGGAGGGGAAGGCGGTGCTGGAGATCCGGGGGGATCGGGCGGCGGAGTTCCTGGACGCCGCCCTCACGCAGCGGGCGGTGGCTTTGAAGGTCGGCGAGGGAGCCCCTGCCTTCGTGCTGGAAGCAGACGGCCGAACCATGAGCCCAGCCTATGTGATCCGGGACGGCCTGGATGCGTTCCGGCTGGTGATCCCTGAAGAGCGGGCCGGGCGGGTCGCGGCGTGGCTTCGGGATCTCTCGGATGGCTATGTGCGCTTCGACGAGGACATCTGGGCGAAGCTCCCCGGCCCGCTGCGGGTGCGGGAGGTCCCGGCGGAGGACCCCCGGGCGGTCTCGGCGCGCTCGCTGGCGCGTTTCCCGAAGGATCTGGCGGAGGCGGCCGCCGTGGCGCCCCACAAGCCCTTCTTCATCGGCTATCGGGCGGTGGACGAGGTGCATCGCGATCATCTTCGTCCGTTGCCGGCTTTCTCGTATTCCGAGCCGGAGGGCGCGCCGCTCAAGCGGACTTCCCTCTACGAGCTGCACCGGGAGCTGGGCGCGAAGATGGTCCCCTTTGCGGGCTGGGAGATGCCCGTCTGGTATACCGGCGTCAGCGAGGAGCATCGCGCCGTCCGCACCGCCGCCGGCCTCTTCGATGTCTCCCATATGGGCGTCTTGGAGGTCAGCGGTCCGGGCGCCCGCGCGTTCCTCGAACGGGTGACCACCAACGACGTGATGGCACTGAAGGTGGGGGAATCCCAGTATACGTATCTCCTAGATCCAGAGGGGCATGTGCTGGATGACCTGATCATCTACGCCCTGGCGCCGGATCGCTACATGCTGGTGGTCAACGCGGCCAACAACGACCGGGACTGGGCCTGGCTGAACGCGGTGGCCCGGGGCGAGGTCCAGATCGATCGGGATCGGCCATGGGCGATGCTCACCGAAGAGGTAACCTTGCGGGACCTGCGGGATCGTCGCTGGGGAGAGGAGTGTCGGGTGGACATCGCGCTACAGGGCCCTCAAGCCCTGAAGATCCTTCAGAGCTTAGCGGATGGGCCAACCCGGGATCGGCTGGCGGCCCTCCCGCGAGGTCAAGTGATGCGGGCGGAGATCCAGGGCTTCGATCTGATCCTCTCCCGCACCGGCTACACCGGAGAGCGCATTGGCTATGAGCTTTTCGTCCATCCGGACCGGGCGCCGGCGCTGTTCGAGCTGCTGCTGGACGTCGGGAAACCCCTGGGCCTCCAGCCGTGCGGCCTGGGGGCCCGCGACAGCACCCGGACGGAAGCTGGGCTCCCGCTCTACGGCCACGAGCTGGCCGGGCCGTTCGACCTGAGCCCGGGGGATGCCGGTTTCGCCTCCTTCGTCAAGCTCTATAAGCCCTTCTTCATCGGGCGGAAGGCTTACATGGCCCGCGAGGCGAAGCGAACCATGGAGGTGGTCCGCTTCCGGATCTCCGAGAAAGGCGTGCGGCTTCCGAAGCTGGGGGATGCGGTGGTGGATCGCCGGGGACGGGTCATCGGCTATGTCACCAGTTGCGCGCTGGACACGGAGGGATTCCTTACCGGCATGGCCTGGATCGAGCGGTCGTATCAGGCCGAGGGCACGCCGATCGGGATCGTGGTGGGAAGCGCGGCGGCACCCGAGCGTCCGAAGGTCGGCGATCGGCTGACGGTGCCGATCCCGGCGCAGGTGGTCGGTCGCTTTATGAGCCGTTGAGGGAGCGAGACATGCTCTCTCCCTTTCCCGGGATGGATCCTTACTTGGAGCATCCGGCCTTGTGGCCTGGATTGCATAGCCGGCTGATCGTGGGCTTGGCGGATGAGCTGGGGCCGGCGTTACGTCCTCGCTACTACGTGGAGGTCGAGGAACGGGTGTATCTTCTGGCTCCCGCGGGGAGCTTCCCCTTCTCAGCCCGGCCGGATGTCCTCATCGTCGCTGCGCCCTGGTCCCGTCCCTCTGCGGGGCCAGTCCCCGCCCCCACGAGCAGCGCCCGCGTGGTGGAGCTTCCGATTCCGGAGGAGGTTCGGGAGCGCTACTTGGTGGTGCGGGAGTCCGGCACGCATCGGGTGATCACATGGCTTGAGGTGCTCTCTCCTGCCAACAAGGCGCCCAGGGGGGGACGGCTGCCATATCTCAAAAAGCGGGAAGAGGTGCTGCGAGCCCAGGTTCACCGGGTGGAGATCGATCTGCTGCGGGCGGGGGAGCCGATGCCGGTGGTGGGGGATGGGCGG
>NZ_JANWXB010000373.1 GCF_025055495.1 Thermoflexus sp.
CTTCCCGGGATATGATCATCGCTTCAGGTTGCCGTCGACGTTCTCGACGCATTCGATTTGCCTCATTATGTCTTCTCCCGCTCTATGGCCCTCGGGGCCGTGGGGAGGGAGAAGAAGATTCCAGGATGCAAGCAGGAAGCCACACCGTCCATCGATCTAAAATCCAAGCCAAC
Organism: Thermoflexus sp.; assembly: GCF_025055495.1. GTDB lineage: Bacteria > Chloroflexota > Anaerolineae > Thermoflexales > Thermoflexaceae > Thermoflexus. The sequence continues at coordinate 174 of NZ_JANWXB010000373.1, forward strand.
AGAATGAGGCCTCACCGCCTTGCTTCAAACCCGAGCTCGGAACTCCCCTTTCCATGCCGCTTTGCGGCATGGAAAGGGGGACAGGGAGGAGGGACAAGCTCCGACTTCCCAACAGGGATCAGCCAGACGGCAGCAGGGCCGAGCTTAATCGAATAAGCCCTCCACGAAGGCATCCGCATCAAACGGTAACAGATCGTCCAGCCCTTCTCCCACCCCGATAAATCGCACCGGCATGCCCAATTCCCGGGCGATGGCGAAAATCGCCCCACCCTTAGCCGTGCCGTCCAGCTTGGTGAGGATCAGGCCTGTGACGCCCACCGCCTGGTGGAACTCCCGGGCCTGTGGGAGAGCGTTCTGACCGGTGGTCGCGTCCAGCACCAGCCAGACCTCATGGGGAGCATCCGGGATCACCTTGGCGGCGACGTTTCGGACTTTCTTCAGTTCCTGCATCAGATTGTATTTGGTGTGAAGCCGACCGGCTGTGTCCGCCAGGACGAGGTCGTAGCCCCGAGCGCGGGCGGCCTGCAATGTGTCGAAGAGCACCGCCCCTGGATCCGCGCCTGGCTGGCCGCTGATGCAGGGCACCCCGGCCCGTTCCGCCCAGATCTCGAGCTGCTCCCCAGCCGCTGCCCGAAAAGTGTCCGCCGCCGCCAGCAACACCCGTCGGCCCTGCTGCCGGAATTGATACGCCAGCTTGGCGACCGTGGTGGTCTTCCCCGAACCATTCACACCCACGATGAGGACCACCTCTAACGGCCTTCGGCCCAGATTCGGCGGCGGAGGATCCCCCAGGATGGCCCGCAGCTCCTGCTTCAACAACGTCCGCAAGGAATCCGCCCGAGTGATCCCTTCCCGGCGAACTCGCTCGCGCAAGCGATCCATCAGTTCCATCGTCACCCGGACGCCGACATCCGCCTGGATGAGCGCCGCCTCCAGCTCCTCCCATAAGGCCTCGGTGATCTCCGTTGCCCCCAGCAACTGAGCGACCCGACCGAAGGCGGCCTGGCGCGTCCGTGCCAAGCCATCCCACAGCGATTGCAGCACCTTACGCATAGATCGTTTCCACTCCGCAGCGAAGAATCTGAACTCCGGACGAACGGTAGTGCGATATGCGGTCTGGATCCTCTCCCCGGGCTGAGTGGGCTCTTTCCCCATAATCCCTCAGGCCGGGAAGAAGAGGATGTATGGGTTCGTCCAAAGTCCAGAGAGAAGGGACCGCCGCATGAATTATAAACCGGGCTGCACCGATAAGGGTTTGAAGCAGGGCCCTTGATCTGGAGTTTTCGGGAAGCCAGGCTGGGGGTCTCTGGCCCCCAGCCCTGTGCCCCGAAAGACGTTTTCTCCCCTCTCCCCACGGCCCAAAGGGCCGGGGGAGGGAAGAGAAGAGGGAAGAGGCCATCGCCCCTCCGAACGGGCCTCCGCTCTCCAAATCCCGAACTCATAACGGGTCAACGCACGAAGAGTTACACCGTTGAGAGCCCGCTGGAGGGAACCGGATCGCTCCACCTCCCGAAAATCCCTAGGGAGACGAACGGCGTAACTCCCGAGGATTTTCCCTTCCTCGAGGCCCCAGGAGCCACAATGTCCTTGGGGGTAGGCGGCCCATTCCCCAAGGGAGTCCGTTTGATATACGATATAGAGTCGCATCGCTGATCCGCGCGGTCCCTCCGGTCCGCAAGGATGATTCTTTCCTGCGGGATTTTTCGTGGGATGCGGGCCGCCTTCGGCGGCCTCGTCCGCCAGGAACGGTTCGGGCCCAGTGTGTGGTGTCCCTCTTCTCCTCGAAGCCCCTTAGGCCTCGGGGAGGGGACATCGACGTCACATTCCTCGTCCTTCCGCGCTGACAGGTTATCGATGTTAGAAAGTCAGGATGAACATGCGCAACGCGAGAATTTCCAGAAACTGGCTCTGGGGGGTGGGATTGAACGCGCTGGCCGCTTTTAGCGCGTTGATCTTGGCGATGTGGACCTTGGAGCGGATTCGACCGCTTCCTCCTTTGCCCACCCCGCTCCCCACATCCACCCCGGTGCCCACCCCGACCCCGCGTCAGCCCTTTACATATACCGTGCAGCCCGGGGATACCCTTCTGTCGATCGCCGCCCGTTTCCAGGTCTCCCTGGACGCCTTGCTTCAGGCAAACGGTTTAAGCGCCGAATCCATCATCTATCCCGGGCAGGTGCTATGGATTTCCCCGGACAACCCCACCCCTCCGTTTATCCCTCAATCCCCCACGGCCTCTCCTTGGTCTTCGCCCGCATTCGAGAAGATCGGCCTGCGGATTCGTGAGGTGAAATCCCCGGGAGATCCGGCTGCCGAGGCGCTGGTGCTGGTGAACGAAGGGGCAACCATAAGTCTGGCAGGATGGCGGATTCGGGACGAGGAAGGGAACCAGTTTACATTCCCAGCGCTGACGCTCTGGACGGGGAGTTCGGTGACCGTGCATACCCGAGAAGGAAGGAACAGCGCGACGGATCTTTATTGGGGTCGCCGGGAAGCCGTGTGGCGGCCTGGCGAACGAGGCGTTTTGGAGGATCCAGAGGGCAAACCGGTGCTGGAGTTCAGCATCCCCGGGCTTCCATAGAATGAGCATCGGAGACCATGGCGAGCAGGCCCGCCCGGCTCCAGAATAAAAAATCCACCCTCCCTGGGGCCCGAAGGACCGCAGGGAAAGGCGGATCCTGCCCATCCAACAGCCGCCTTACATCCTCAGGAAGGAGATCGCTTAACCTGAGGGATATCGCCGCTTGCCTCACTACTCCATCACTCTTTACTCTGAGTTAGCCCCAGAGCGAGTTGCGCTATATGACCCGCCAGCAAGCCACCCAGTGTTCTTGCTGGCGGGTCCCGATATTCACGAAGGGCGGCTCTTCGCGGGCACAATGGCTCATGGCGACCGGACAGCGAGGATGGAAACGACAGCCGGAAGGCGGATTCAGGGGGCTGGGAACGTCTCCTTTCAGCAAGATGCGCTCCCGCTTGAGGGTGGGATCTGGGATCGGGACAGCGGAAAGCAGCGCCTGAGTGTAAGGATGGAGAGGATTGCGATAGAGCTCCTCCCGGGAAGTCAGCTCCACGATCTTACCCAGATACATCACCGCCACCCGATCGCTCACGTGCTCGATCACGCTGAGGTTATGAGCGATGAAGAGATAGGTCAACTTGAATTCCTCCTGGAGCTCCTTCAGCAAGTTGATGATTTGGGCCTGGATGGACACATCGAGAGCGGAGATCGGCTCGTCGCATACGATGAACTTCGGGCGCAGAGCGAGGGCGCGTGCGATCACGATGCGCTGGCGCTGACCTCCGGAGAACTCATGAGGATAACGCCGGGCATGATAATCTTCCAGGCCGACCTTGCGGAGCAGATCGACCACCCTCTCAAATCGTTCTTTGGGTGTTCCGATCCCATGGACCGCCAGCCCCTCCGCAATGCTGGCTCCTACCGGCATGCGGGGGTCCAGCGAGGAATAAGGATCCTGAAAGATAATTTGCATATCCCGTCGCAGAGTTTTCAGCTCGGATTTCGAGAGGGCGAAGATGTTTCGTCCCTCAAAATAAACTTCCCCAGCGGTGGGCTCGATCAATCGCAAAATGGTGCGTCCCACCGTAGTTTTCCCGCATCCGGATTCGCCGACCAGCCCTAGGGTCTCCCCGCGGCGGATCGTGAAGCTCACCCCATCCACTGCCTTCACCCATGCCGCCACCCGCTGAAGCAATCCTCGGCGACCCGGAAAGTATTTTTTCAAGTCTCGAACGACTACGAGATCCTGATCGGTAGAAAGGTCCAGCGAGGCCTGAACCTGCACTTGGGTTAGAGTCATCCGTGAACGCCTCCCCGAAAGAAGCTTTTGATTTGAAGGGAAAGTGCCATCCTCTTCGCAGCTCGAAGGACTGCATGGAAGATCTAAGGCGCGAGCGTTTAAGCTCTCCCTAGAGAAATTGGGGGTGGGGCAGGCCGCTAGAGCTGGCCTACCCCACCCCCCCGTCGATTGTCTGTCAGATCCGCCCCAAGGCCTCCCTACAGGGAAGGGATGAGGAGCGGCGTTATTGATAAAGCCAGCAACGAACCTGATGACCGGGGCCAGTATGGAAGAGCGGTGGGTTCTCTTCCAGACAGAGATTCCCCAGTCGGGCCCGATGCTCCAGCCGGGCCTGACAACGTGGCGCGAAACGGCACCCGGGCGGCAGGTTAATTAGATTTGGCACTGTTCCCGGGATCGTATCCAGTCGTGGCTTGACCACTCCCATCACCGGGATGGAACCCAGCAGCCCACGGGTGTAGGGATGCTGGGGATTCCTGAAGATGGTGCGCACGTCCGCTTCTTCGATGATCTGCCCCGCATACATCACCGCCACTCGATCGCACATCTCGGCGACAATCCCCATATCATGGGTGATAAGGATGATGGCGGTGTGCATGTGACGCTGGAGCTCCCGCATCAGATCCAGGATCTGGGCCTGGATGGTCACGTCCAGGGCGGTGGTGGGCTCATCCGCGATCAACAACTCCGGCCCCAGCGCGAGAGCCATCGCGATCATCACCCGCTGAGCCATCCCGCCGGATAGTTCGTGGGGATAAGAATGGGCCCGGCGCTCCGGGTCCGGGATGCCCACCATCTGAAGCAACTCGATGGCCCGCTTCCATCCTTCGATGCGGCTCAACCCCTCATGGACCTGAAAGACCTCCGCGATCTGATCGCCTATCTTGAAAACCGGATTCAGACAGCTCACCGGCTGCTGGAAAATCATAGAGATCCGGCTCCCCCGCAGCCGGACCATCTCCGGCTCCGGCAACTTCAGAAGGTCCATCCCATCGAAGAGCACCTGCCCTCCGAGGATCCGCCCGGGCGGGGTGATCAGGCGCATAATAGAAAGAGAGGTCACGCTTTTTCCACAGCCGGATTCCCCCACCAACCCCAGGATCTCCCCTCGCCGCACGTGGAAACTCACCCCATCCACGGCCTTCACCACACCGTCCTCAGTGAAAAAATAGGTGCGCAAATCCCGAACTTCCAGCAGGATATCGCGACCGTCTCGCTGCATGAAAGCCTGTTCCTCCAGCCTTAAGATTGTGGAAGGAGGATGGGAACAGCGATCTTGCTGTCCACCCCCATATCGGTGGCCTCCCAGCCCTTAAAAGCCCCCAGTGGAAACAGGTGACAGCTCGGATGACTGCCATCCCTAAAGCGCTAAAACAGGCTCCCTGGGCCCCGAAGGAGAGGCTTCGGAAGCAAGAGCGCTCCTCAACGCTTCAGGCGCGGATCCAGCGCATCCCGGAGGCCAT
>NZ_JANWXB010000393.1 GCF_025055495.1 Thermoflexus sp.
CCGCCCACAGCGCCGCCCCGTTTTATTACACCACCCATCTTCTTCTAATGGGTGTGTGCGGCCCCGACCGATAACGGCGCTCGCCACCGCATTTTTCTCCCCTCTTTCGCCGTCCTTCGGGCGGCAGAGAAGGGGAGAAACAGGAGTCGGGTTCAGCCCTCTCCACTGGGCCCCTCACCACCGAAGAGCAATTCGTTTTCCGGATTCGTCCGCCACCTTATAACCGACAATCCAGAGACGGAAGGATCGGGGATCCCGGTGTTCCTGCGCCTGCAAGCCGACGGCTTCCAGCAGTTCCCGGATGCTTTCCCCGGGTAGGAACCGGCTGCGCAGCCCGATCAACCGCTCGAGCAGTGCGATCCCCTTGACCGGCCAGCGATGGATATCGGGCTCTTCGATCACCAGCCGGCCTCCCGGTTGAAGCACTCGAGCCGCCTCCTGGATAGCGGCCCTTGCGTCGATAAAGTGATGAAGGGCATCGACGATGACGATCCGATCAAAGGTCGCATCCGCAAAGGGGAGGCGCTCGGCGAGCGCCTGGACAGGGAGCAATTTCGGACGCCGTCGAGCCGCCCGGAGCATCCCCCAGGCCGCATCGGCCACGATCGTTGAATCGATCATCTCCCGAAAGGCGAAGGCCACCCGTCCGGTTCCTCCCCCGAGATCCAGCAGCCGCCCCTTCGTCGGAAGCTCCAGATAATTCCGGAGCGGTCCGGGGTCCAGAAAGCGGACGGCTGCATCGTAGAAAGGGGCGATCCGTTCGAAAAGCCAGTTGGAGCCCATCGTTTCCCAGCCCTCCTTTCCAGGTGCGGTTGTGCGCTGTAAGGGGAGGGGGCGAAGGCCACCTCGGAGGGCCTCGCCCGTCCGCAAAACCTTGGCGTTCCACTATTTTATAGGAGCACACCGTTCGCTTCCTCGGGGGGTGGGATGGGGGCCGAAGGCCCCTTCACCCACTCCGAAATCCCCCACTCGTGCTTTATTCGGTTTATGAGCCGGAGATCTGGGGAACCGAAGCCAGCCCGGAAGGCAATGGCCCTTCTTCCCTTTCTTCCCCTCCCCACGGCCCACTGGGGCGTGGGGAGGGGAAGAAAAAATCCTTCGGAGGGGATAGGGGCCTTCGCCCCTCCGCACCGCCCCCGGGTCAAAAATGGACAGTGCCCCGGCACCCTAGGCGGTTTAAAATGACTCCAGGAGGGTTCGGAGAGGGCGGGGATTTTGTTTGGAGGCCTTATCCTCAACGATTCTGTTGATTTCCCTTGCTTTCTCCGCAACCCCGAGGGCCCTGGGGAGAGGGGGAGTTGCCCTTCCGCCCGGGGAAGAAGCGCCCGGGGCCCGTTATGGGAAAAGGCCGCTCCTCGAGGAGGCTTTCGTGGAACGCGTTGACGGGCTTGAGGCCCTGAAGGCGTATCGCGAGGATCGGACTTCCGGGGCGATGGCGCTGGCCCTTCGGGCCGCGCAGATCCTGGAGGAATGGGCTCAAACAGCTCCAGTGGATCGGATGGAGGACTTTCGCTCTGAGCTGGAAGAACTTCTGCATGCGCTCATCCGGGCGCATCCGGACATGGCGCCTCCCCTGCATCTGGCGGAATCCGCTCGCCGGGCCATCCGGGAAGCTACCGATCTGGGAGCCGCTCGCGCGGAGTTGATCTCCGCCGTGCAGAAGTTCCGGCGCCAGTTGGAGGCTCATGAAAAGGCGGCCGCCCGGCATGCGGCCTCGTTGCTTCGCTCCGCCCGGACGATCATGACCCACTCCCGGAGCGGCCTGGTCGCTCGTTCCCTTGCCGTTGTAGCGGAAAAGGGCCGCTCGCTTCAGGTGATCTGCCCGGTGTCGGAGCCCGGCGGGGAGGGCCGGCGCATGGCCGAAGAGGTCGCCGCCATGGGGCACGCCGCGATCCTTCTCCCGGATCTCGCCGCGATGAGCTGGCTTTCCCGGGTGGATCTGATCCTGGTTGGGGCAGATGCGTGGGATGAGGAGGGGATCGTGAACAAAATTGGGACCCTCGCCCTGGCGATCCTGGCGCGGTCGCTTCAGCGCCCCTTTTTTGTCGTGACCACTTCCGAGAAGCGATGGCCCCCTGAGATCGGCCCTCATCCAGCTCGCGCCGCGCTCTCTCCTCCACTCGCCAGTGAGGAGATCCCCTGGTTCGAATTCGTTCCGCGATCGTATCTGACCGGCCTGATTCTGGAGGATGGATTGCGTCTGATGGGATGATCATCTTCGGGCTTTGGGCAACCGGCAAGCCCGCCGAAGGTATTCCCTACGTTCCTTAGGCCCCCTCTGCTCGCGAGACCCTCAAATTCGAGATGGCCAAAGCATGACTGCGCTTTTCAGGGCGGGCGGAACCGCCTTCGGCGGCTCCGCTCCCCCATGACCAAAGTCCCAAAAATGGGCGAGCTGTCTTTTAATATACTATGCTTAACCTCCGCGTCATCCGATCGAATTTGCTGCCTAAGTTGCACATGGCGATTGATTGCTGAATCAACAGGCCTGCAGATCTCAACCATAGGTGGCATCCATGTCGCAATTCAAGCGTGAAGCAGGACAGGGGCTGGTAGAATACGGTTTATTGGTTTTGTTGATTGCGCTGGTCATCTTCGTTGCTATCGCAGTATTCGGCGAAACCGTATCGAGTCTTTATTCTCAGGTCGTATCCAACTGGCCTTAGCGCGCCCCGCTCGTCCTCAATCCTCCATCAAAAAGGGATTGGCCACCCGTTCCTCGCCAATGGTGGTCCACGATCCGTGCCCAGGATAGACCCGCGTCTCGTCAGGCAGGCGGAGCAATTTCTCTCGAATGCTGCGCATCAGGGTCTCGTAATCCCCTCCCGGCAGATCCGTGCGGCCGATGCCCCGGGCGAAGAGGACATCGCCGTCGAATACCACACCGGCTTCTGGCTCATAAAGGGAGATATGCCCGGGAGTATGCCCCGGTGTGAACAGCACCTGGAACCGCAGGGTTCCCACTTCCAGAACGTCGCCATCCCGGAGCTCCAGATCCGGAGGAGGGCTCGGGGGCACCGGGATCGCCCACCAGTCCGCCCCCCCTTTGGCTCGCAAGAGCGGAAGATCCGCGGGATGGAGCGCCAGCGGGGCGCCGGTGGCGGAAACCACCGCCCCATTCGCGCCGATGTGATCCCAATGCGCATGGGTGTTCACCACGTAGCGCACCTTCAGCTCCAGGGCCCGGACCACCGCAAGGATCTGATCGGGATCCCAGCCCGGATCGATGATCACGGCTTCCCGGGTCTCCGGGCATGCGGCGATATAGCAATTGGTGGCCAGCGGGCCGACCGTTAAGACCCGTAAGCGTATGCGAGCAGAAGGGGTTTCGCGGGACATTCAGCGCCTCCCTGAAAGGGCTGAGGCTCATGGTTCAGGAGACATGCTGCTGGCTGGATCCAGTCACAGGCAAGGGTCCGGGGTGGTAAGGGGGCGGCGAAGCCGTCCCACCACTCCCAACGTTTCGGATCCCTCCCCCCACATCACGGAGCGGTATGGGAAGAGAGGCCCAAGCCCTTGCCAGCCGTCGGACCCTTTGCGCTCTGGCCTACGCGAATGCTGAATATGGGCCAGAGCGGAAACGCCGGGGGAACCGGGCCCCGGCTTGCCTGTTATGGGGCCGATGAGCTCCAGGTTCCATGCTTTCGATCCCCCAGGGCGGCCTGGATCGCTGTCTCGACGTAGGGCAGCGCCAGGCCTCCCAGCCCAGCCCCGAAGAGCACGCCGGTGATCCACCGCATCCACGAATTGAAGGAACCCAGAGCGTCTCCGACATAGAACCACGAGGGCAGGCGTCCCCCTGTCAACATCACAAGCCAGGCGTTATCATAGCGAAAGCCGCGCTCTCCGATCCCATAAAGGAGATCGTTGATGAAATGGGTGGTGCCGTCCAGGGCCATCGGAAAGACCAGCAGGAGGAAGATTCCCACGGGAATAGGCCGCCAGCGGCGGCCGCTTACAGCATAGAGGAGAGTCGCTGCCCAGAGGCTGGTATACATCGAGATCATGCGGTCCGACCAGGCGACCTTATACCCAAAGACCGGATCGCCGATGAATGCTCTCAGCAAAAGGGGATCCTCATAAGGCCAGGCCTGTCGGATTTCGCTAAGCGAATACATCGGCTTGAGCCCGAAGAGGAAAAGGGAGCGCTGGGGTAGCTGATGGCAGAAGAGACTATAGAGATCGTAAAGCCAGCGAGCAGGCCTCTCCCACCCCAGGTGCATGAACACCGGCGCGAGCCAGGGGAGGCCAACGAAAAGGCCGTATCCGATCAAGAAGATCCAGATCCATTCGTGCAGAAGCCATCGGCTCATGCGCTCCGGGATCGGCCGCTGAGCCTCCCCAGGCCCTTCCATCCAGCCGTCCCGGGCCTGGACCGCGGGGTTTGCCTGGATTCCGTCTGCCGGAGAGAAATCCATCTGGAAGACCTTCCCCCAGATATCCACCTGCCATCTCGGGCTCAGGATGCTATTATGATACGCCATGTGGAACTTTCGAACGCTCCTGCAGGTTTTGGGGCAGAGGGCCGGCTGGCTTTCCTCACCGAAGGCGCCTGGATCGGACTCGTCGCCTGAAGTTACATAGTGTATAGGATAGCGCAACTTGCTGTCCGAGCATCTCTTCCGCCGCGAGGGAAAGATTTCTCCTCTCGCGTGGCCACCAGGGTCGTGGGGGAAGAGGAAATAAAGTGGGATATAGAAGCGACGCCCTTCGTTTCTTCTCATCTTCAATCCATGCCGGAGGTTGCCGATGCGCCTGCCTTTCTTCGGACCCACATTTGAGGAGATGCGGGATCCATCGTGTCAGCCGGCGGAGATCCGTGCCCGCGCCCTCAAAGCCTGGGAGCGCGATCCCCTGGACCCCTACAACCTCTTCCGCATCGCATGGCGCGATCCGGCCGGTCGGATTTATTACGAGCTCCTGCCTCCCGCTCTCACAGGGGTGGAGGCGCCCATCGTGGTTCTATACTCTAAGGACTTCCCCACAGGCTCCCATAAAGTGGGAGCGGCTTACTCGATCCTGATGGAGAAGGTGCTTCTGGAGGGCCTGCGACCAGGGGAGCACATCCTGGTCTGGCCTTCGACCGGGAATTATGGGATCGGCGGGGCATGGGTCGGAGGACGGATGGGGTTTGAGGGGATTGTGATCCTCCCTGAGGGGATGAGCCGGGAGCGATTTGAGCGCATCGCCGCTTACGGCGCGCGCGTGATCAAAACCCCTGGTTCCGAAAGCAACGTGAAGGAGATCTACGACAAATGCAGGGAACTGGCGGCCGCCGATCCGCGGGTGCGCGTCCTGAACCAGTTCAGCGAGCTCGGAAATTATCGCTTTCACTATTATGTGACCGGGAACACCATCGTCGAACTGGCGGCGCATCTTCACCAGCAGGGGATCGGGAACGGCCGGGTCGCTGCCTTTGTCTCCGCCATGGGCTCGGCGGGGACCATCGGGGCGGGCGATCGCCTCAAGCAAGTGTGGCCGACCTGTCGGATCGTCGGCCTGGAGCCAATCCAGTGCCCCACGCTTTACATGAACGGATATGGGGTCCACGACATCCAGGGCATCGGCGACAAACATGTCACGTGGATCCATCACGTGATGAACATGGATGCCCTCATGTGCATCGACGATCTCTCTTGCAAGAAGGGTCTGCAGCTTCTGACGGAGGAGCCCGGCTGGAAGGTGATGGCCCGCTGGGGAGTTCCCGAGGAGCAGATCCAGCGCCTCTCCCAGATCTTCGGCATCAGTGGGATCGCCAACGTGCTGGGGGCCATCAAAACGGCGAAGTTCTACCGTTTCAGCCCGAAGGATCTCGTCGTCACCATCGCCACGGATAACATCGAACGCTATCGATCGGTGATGGCAGAACTCACCCGGCAATGCGGGCCGATGGATGAGACGGAGGCCACGGTCCGTCTGGTCCACATCTTCCATGGCCAGGGGCTGGATTGGATCCAGGAGGGAACGCAGGAGAACCGGCGCCGCTGGCACAATCTCAAGTATTTCACCTGGGTGGAGCAGCAGGGGAAGACAGTGGAGGAGCTGGACGCCCAGCTGGATCCGGAGTGGTGGGAACGAGAGCAGGCCCGCATCCCGGAGCTGGACCGCATGTGGCGCGAGGCCAGGGGTTTTTGATTTGAGTCTTAGATAATTATTGGGGGAATTTTAACACCGATTTAACGTTCATGGATTATAAATTCGGCATGGGCAGCCAGATTCCTCCGGAAGCCGACCTACCGCCGCGGCGCAGGAGCAGGGGCCAGAGATCCGAGGGCAGATGATCCGAGGGAACCGATGTTCCCTGTGGCTGGTCCGCTTCCGGACCGGGGAACGGAGAGCTCCGGCGGCAGGGGGAGGGAAGGTTCCGGTGGCCTTGCGCCCCGCTATCGGGGTGGCGCGAGAAACCATGCCGTTCTCGCCTGGGGGGATCTTCGGATCGGAGCGAAACGCGATGGAAGCGGCGGTTGCCGCCTTCTTCGATGTGGACTACACCGTGCTCTCGGTGAGCTCGGGAAGGCAGTGGGTGCGGTATTTGCGTCGAAACGGTCGGATCACCTGGAGGCTGTGGGGGATGTTCCTCTGGCTGGCCCTGCGTTACTATCTGGGGTTGCTGGAATTCCCCCGGGCCAGCGCGAAGCTGACCGCGATGATCGCCGGCGCAGACGAGCAAGCGTTCCGGGAAGAGACCCGCCGGTGGTTTGAGGAGTGGGTTCGACCCTATATCGCTCCTGGGGCTGTCGAGCGGATCGTCTGGCACCGCGCGCAGGGACATCAGATCGCCCTAGTCTCCGCGGCCACCGAATACGTGGTGCGTCCTCTGGCGGAGACCCTGGGGATCCCGGATTACCTGTGCACCCGTCTGGAGGTAGTGGACGGACGCCTCACCGGGCGGGTGGTGGAGCCTCCATGCTATGGTCCAGGCAAGGTTTACTGGGTGGAGCGGTATGCAGCCGAGAGGGGGATCGATCTCGCCCGGAGCTATTTTTATTCCGACAGCTACACGGATCGCTATCTTTTGCTACGGGTGGGCTATCCCATTGCGGTAAACCCGGATCCTCGTTTGCGCCGGCTGGCCCGACAGCGAGGGTGGCCGATTGAGCGCTTTTATTAATTAAAAGTTGCGCCTCGGACCGGTTGGTGCCCCCTTCAATTGTTTTCATGCTGGATCCCGTCCGGTGCAGCTCGCCTCTGACCATCCACGGATGTGACCCTTCCGAGATCAGGGAGCATAGGCGATCGGATCAGGGCTTGGCCCCCGGCAATCGATGAACCAGCAATGGGCCGACGATGGCGCTGAGCAACACATAGGCAGCTGTCAGGGGAACAAAGGGGGCCGAAGGCATCGCCTGGAGGACCAGGCCCGCGATCACTCCGGAAAATTCACCCCGCGCGATCATCAGAGCGCCTGTCCGCCAGCGGGCCCATCGATCGAGTCCCTGTCGTCGGGCAGCCCACCATCCGGTGAGCCCCTTGGTGAACCCGGTGATCAGCGTTAAGCCCACTGCGAGGGGCAGCACCGGCGGCAGGAGCCCCGGGTCCAGACGCAGGCCCAGGGTGAGGAAGAAAACCGTTGCGGAGAGATCTCGAACCGGCCCGATCAGGCGCCGCGCACGCTCTTTCACCGGATCGGAGACGGCGATGCCCAGCAGGAATCCGCTGATCGCCGCTGGGATTTGCAGCAGGGTGGCAAGCCCCCCGGCCAGCAGCGTTAGCCCGAACAGAGAGAGCAGCAGCACCCCGTCGCTTTCGTGATCCACCGCATGGCTGAGGGCCTGCCCGAAACGGATCGCCACCCACAGAGCGCCGACGGAGAGCAGTGCGGTCAGCAGCATCGGGCCAACGGAAGGCGATTCGACGCGGAAGAGCAGCAGGGCAGCGGGTGGAAGAAGCAGCGCGACCAGCATGTCTTCAAGGATCGATAGCGAAATCGCAATGCGGGCTTCGGGGCGTTCTTCCCACTTCAGCTCGGCGATCAGATGAGCCAGGATCCCGGAGGAGGTAATCAGAGTGGCCCCGCCCATGAGTAGGGCCAAAGGCAGGCTCCAGCCTAACCCTAATGCCAGCAGGAAACCAGGTAGGAAGTTCAGCAGGAGATCCACAAGGCTGTCCGGGAGATGAGTCTCCAGAGCTTCCCGGAGCTCCTGTCCGCTATATTCCAGTCCCAGCATAAAAAGCAGAAGCAGAGACCCGATCTCAGCGGTGATCTGAACAAAGGATTCGCTAAAGCGCAGGGGGGCGATGCCGCCTTCACCGAAGGCCAGCCCGGCCAGCAGGATGAAAGGGATAGGGGAAAATCCCAGATGATAGGCCGTGCGATGGAGCAAAGCAAGCCCGACAAAGATCAACCCGAGCTCGACAAGGGCCATTCGGGCCTCCGGAGATCGCCGGTTGAGCCAGGGAGGTTCAGAAGAAACAGGGGCGGACCGCCAAGCCAGCCCGCCCCTGTTTTGGAACCGTATCGAGCGAAAGGGAAACCATGATCTGCGGCTTACTCGGGATAAGCCGGCCCTGCGGTGAGAGGCCCTACGAGGTTTCGGAACTCCATCCGACTCCATCCGCAGCGGGTGCAGATCACCCGGACTTCCTCCACATAGGGATCGTGATCGTCGGGCTGGATGATGGACCATCGAAGTCGGCCCCCGCACTGGGAGCAAGTAGGGGTGATCAGCCAGGAGTAAGCCCCTGGAGGGCTGATCCATGACAGGGCCGTTATCACCAGGGCCAGGATCACGCCGATCAAGGCAGGCCCCTGGGGCCGGAGCCCGATCCAGATCCCCAACCAGATCAGCGCCAGCAGGGCAATGAACCAGCGCACGTAGGGATAACGGATGAACAGCATCGCTTCCTCCGTAAGGCAATTGCTTCCGCCAGGATCATGCGCCTGGGCGTAGTGCTTTGTCCAGTTATGGATTGGGGATTGGGGGAACCGAAGCCAGTTCGGAAGGCAATGCCCCCTCTCCACGGCCCTGTGGGCCGTAGGGAGGGGGAGGGAAAAATCTTTCGGGGGCGGTGCGGGGGGGCTTTGGCCCCTCAGCACCGCCTCGAAAACCCCCGAATCAAAAATGGACAAAGCAGTATTGCTTTGATCCGTTACGCCATGTGGAACTTCCGAGCTCTCCCACATGTTTTAGGGCTGGGGCGCCGCCGAAGGCGGCGCCCCAGCCCCCAAAAAATTTTTTTAGGGGGGGTCTGGTTGACTTCCCTCCCGAAGGCGCTTGGATCGGACTCGCCGCCTGAAGTGGCCGACGGCGTCAGCTATCCGTTGGAGATTTGGGGAGCTGAAACCCGTCCAGGGAGCGATGGCTCCTCCCCCGATCCCTCAAGAGGGTCAGAAATGGAAGCGGGAGGCGGGAGAGTTTCCCCACAGCCGTGATGGCTCCCCCCGACATACCCCATGCGGCCGGGTTATCCCTTCTTAGCGTTGTTCGTGAAAATCGGGAGATGTCCCAGGGCGATGATATGGCGCCACTTCGCTCGCTCGCCCTCCGTAAACACGGCTGCTTCCGCGATCACGATGGCACCAGCCTTGTTCATGAGCAAGCGCATCGCTTGCAGGGTCGACCCGGTGGAAATCACGTCATCCACCAGCACCACCTTCCGACCGCGGACCAGTTCGAGGTCTTTCTCATCCAGATACAGAGTTTGAGGCTGCCCTGTAGTGATCGAAAGGGTTTCTGCGCTCAGCGCCTCGCCCATGTAGGGTTTATAGCTCTTGCGCAGGATCACATAAGGCAGGCCTGTTTCAACGGAAAGCTGATAGGCCAGGGGGATCGCTTTGGCCTCCGGAGTGACAATGACCTCCGCCTCTTTAGGGATCCGCCTGGCCAGTTCTTTGGATGCCGCCAGGACCACTTCGGTGTCTCCCAGCATGTTGAAGATCGCGATGCGCACGCCGGGTGCGATTTCGAATAGCGGAAGATGCCGGATCAGCCCCGCGATTTCCACCGTATAGGTCTCGCGCTTTGGGCGCATAGGGTTCACCTCCCGCCAGGATGCCGAAGCTATTATAACTCAACTTGCCGTCCTTTCTTTCGGAGGGCTTGGGTAACGGATTCCACTGGCCACGAGCGCTTTGTCCCATTAGGATTTAGGGATTCGATGACTGTGTTCAGCGAGCAAAACCGGTTGCTTCTCCTTCTCTCTCCCCCCTTCCCACGGCCCAAAGGGCTGTGAGGAGGGATCCAAAGATTTTTGGGGCGGAGCCAGGCGCCTTCGGCGTCCGGCTCCGCCCCAACAGCGCCACGAAGGATGTTTTCTCTCCCCTCCCTACGGCCCTCTGGGCCGTAGGGAGGGGAGAGAAAGGGGGGGAGGGGCCATCGCCTTCCGGACGGGCTTTGGTTCCTCGAATCCCCAGTGGATAACCGGACAAAGCCCTCAGGCCTGGAGGGCCGGGGGAGAGGGATGGAGGAGAAGGGGCCATGGACGCTGCGTCCCTCATCCGTCAGCGGTGGAACACTACCATGGAGCAGAGGGGCGCCCCCTTCTCACGATCAAAAGGTCCAGAATTCTCTTTGGGGCTGGGTCAAGGAGCCGGAGGTCCCGGCCCAGCCCCACAACTCCCAGAATCATCGAGGAAAGGGGAAGAGAAATAGAGAAGGACGGCCATCACTACCGATCGTCCAGGTTATAATGCTACCGGAGAGCCTCGTGGGAACCCAGACCTCGCCATAAGGAGGCGACACAATGAAAGCGGTGATCCCGGTGGCTGGGTTTGGAACCCGGCTGCGTCCGCACACCTACAGCAAGCCGAAGCCGCTAATCAACGTCGCCGGTAAACCTTTTCTGGGTTATATCCTGGAGAAACTGGCTGCCCTGAACCCGAAGGAATACATCTTTATTGTGGGCTACCTGGGCGAGCAGATCCAGCACTATGTGGACAGCGTCTACCGGTTGCCTGCTCGTTATGTGGAACAGCGGGAGTTGCTCGGACAGGCCCATGCCCTCTGGCT
Organism: Thermoflexus sp.; assembly: GCF_025055495.1. Taxonomy (GTDB): domain Bacteria; phylum Chloroflexota; class Anaerolineae; order Thermoflexales; family Thermoflexaceae; genus Thermoflexus. The sequence continues at coordinate 10,950 of NZ_JANWXB010000393.1, forward strand.
GGCCCGCGACTACATCGATGGTCCTATCGTGATCATCTTCGCGGACACCCTCTTCGAGGCGGATCTCCAGGATCTGGATTCCCTGGATGCGGATGGGATCGCCTTCGTGAAAGAGGTCGAAGATCCCCGTCGCTTCGGCGTAGTGGAGCTGGACGCGCGGGGCTATGTGACCCGGTTTGTGGAGAAGCCGGCCAGTCTGGAGAACCGCCTGGCGGTGATCGGAATGTATTACATCCGCAATGGTCCCCTTCTGGTGAAGGCCTGTGAGGAGCTGATGGCCCGCGGCATTCGAACCCGGGGCGAGTATTTCCTGACCGATGCGCTGAATATCTTTCTGGAGCATGGCCAGCGGCTGCGGGTTCGGGAAGTGAACGTATGGGTGGATTGCGGGACGCCGGAGGCGGTGCTGGAGACCAACCGGTATCTCCTTTCCCATGGCCACGACAATTCCCGGGAGGCCCAGCGGGAGGGCGTGGTGATCATCCCCCCCGTCTTTATCTCTCCCAGCGCCCACGTGCGGCACGCGGTGATTGGCCCCTACGCAACCATTGCGGATGGATGCTTCATCGAAAACGCGATCATCCGCGATTCCATTGTGGACAGCGGGGCACGGATTGTAAACGCCGTCCTGGAGCAGTCTCTGATCGGCCGGGACGCATATGTGGGCGGGCGGTTCCGGCGGTTCAACGTGGGGGATTCCTCCAGCATCGATTTCACCTGAGCAGGCTCTGGGGCAAGCCGGGGGTCGAGGGACAGGGCCCGTGGCTTTGCTGTCTACTCCATCGCCTCCGATTTTTCCTGGCTCATGATTGCTGGTGAGGAGGCCTCGAGGTTCTCAAGGGCTTCCGCCTTGAGGGCCGCTACGAAGGGAAGATTACGGAACCTCTCATCCAGATCCAGGCCATAGCCGAAGACAAAGACATTTGGGATCTCGAAACCCACATAATCGAGGGGAACATAGATCTCCCGCCGGGCTTTCTTATCCAGCAGCGCACAGACCCGGAGGGTGGCCGGGTTGCGGGTCCAGAGCAGCCGCAGGATGTGATCCAGCGTTCGACCGCTGTCAACGATGTCCTCCACGATCAGAACATGGCGTCCCTCGATGTTGGTCTGGAGATCCATCAGGATGCGCACGATCCCGGTGGACTGACGGGCGCCTGCCCCGTAGCTGGTGATGGCCATGAAGTCGATCTCATGGGGAACGTGGATGTGGCGCATGAGGTCTGTGAGGAACATCACCCCGCCCTTCAGCACACAAACCAGCACCAGATCTTTGCCCGCGTAATCCCGGGAGATCTGTTCTCCCAGTTCAGCGATTCGGCGTTGTAGCACATCCGCGGGGATCAGAATTCGCTCGATCAGATGTTCACATCCCCAGTAGGAGGGGGTTTCCACAAGGGTCTCCTTCATCCGAACCTCCAGCCGGGCGGTCCTTTAAGCCCGGAGGATTGAGGAGAGTTTGACAGGAGTTATACGGTTGGGAGCCGCTCGGACGAGGCGGAATGGCCCCATCCCCTCTGTATTCCCCCTCCCCACGGCCCAGAAGGCCGTGGGGAGGGGGGAGAAAACATTTTTCGGGGGCGGTGCGGGGG
>NZ_JANWXB010000405.1 GCF_025055495.1 Thermoflexus sp.
GGCTAACTGAAACACGGCCAGACTCCCCTTGCAGTGACGAGACCCGTTTTAGGGGATTGCGACCGTGGTATAGGAACGCCCGTACGAACGGGTTGGATAACGCTTGCAGTGACGAGACCCGTTTTAGGGGATTGCGACTCCGGCTCCGGAACCCGAGGCGCTGTCTTCCGATAGTCCTTGCAGTGACGAGACCCGTTTTAGGGGATTGCGGCAAAACGAAAGGGGGTGCGTAAAGCGCTCTACGCACCCCCTTTGTGGTGATGAGACCGGTTTTTGTAGCGATTGCGATCGGCGGTTCGGGATACGTTGCGACGGATCCTACCCCCGAAAGGCGATCACCCCCCATAGATGCCACGGCCCGTCCCGGGCCAACCACTCCTGAACCTCCAGCCCCGCGGACCCGGCTAGGCGTCGGAACATTTCCTCGCGAGGGAGGGTTTCCCCGGAACGGGCGATGCGCCGGTAGAGCCCCCAGAGCCGCCTATGCGTAGAGGCGGAGCCGGCCGGCCAGGCACCGATCAGGGCCACGAAGCGGCCGCCCGGCCGCAGCACGCGGGCGACCTCCCGCCACGTCGTCGGCTCCAGGATGAAGGGCGCCGGAAAGGTGGTCACCGCCGCGTCGAAGATCCCATCGGGGAAGGGGAGGGCCTGGGCCCGGCCCTGGGCCACCGGCACGGCGAACCCGGTTCGCCGCCGGGCCCGACGGGCCATCGCGAAGGAGAGATCCAGCCCGACCGGGCAGAGGCCCCGCTCGACCATCGCCTGCAGCAGGTGGCCGGGCCCGGGGCCGATCTCCAGCACCCGCCCGCCTGGCCGGGCGAGGACGTCCAGCACCCGCATCCCCCAGTTCACCCAACGCCCACCCGAGACCACCGCGGCCACCCCGTCGTAGGCCCAGGATCCCTCGTGGTATAGCCAGTGGAAGAAGCGCTGAAGAAGGGCGGACCATCCCCCTTTTCGCGCCATGTCTGCCTCCATCTGGTTTATCATAGAGACGGAAGCCTGAGCCCCGCTGGGGGGCCGATCGCGAACCGGAGGCGGATCGGTCAATGGATGCCCTGGTGATCTTCGGGGACTGCCGGAACATGGCCGAGGTCCCGGACGAGAGCGTGGCGCTGATCGTCACCTCGCCGCCTTATTGGCATATCAAAAACTACGGGGTCGCCGGTCAGATCGGCTACGGCCAGACCCTGCACGAGTATCTTATCGATCTGAGCCGGGTGTGGCGGGAGACCTGGCGGGTGCTTCAACCGGGCCGTCGGCTCTGCATCAACATCGGCGACCAGTTCGCCCGCGCCGTCACCTACGGGCGGTATAAGGTCATCCCCCTTCACGCCGAGATCATCGCGCAGTGCGAGGCCATCGGCTTCGACTACATGGGCGCCATCATCTGGCGGAAGAAGACCACCATGCGGACCACCGGCGGGGCCACGGTGATGGGCTCCTTCCCCTATCCGCCGAACGGCATCGTCGAGCTGGACTACGAGTTCATCCTGCTGTTCAAAAAGCCGGGCCGCCCTCCGTCCGTGCCTCCTTCGGCGCGGGAGGCCTCGAAGCTGACGAAAGAGGAATGGAAAGCCTTCTTCAGCGGCCACTGGGACTTCGGGGGGGAACGGCAGGTCCTCCACGAGGCGATGTTCCCCGAAGAGCTGCCTTACCGTCTGATCCGCATGTTCTCCTTCGTGGGGGAGACGGTTCTGGATCCGTTCGTGGGCAGCGGCACCACGGTTCGGGCGGCCCTCCGGCTGAATCGGAAGGCCATCGGCTACGAAATCCAGCCGGCCTTCGAGCCGATCCTCCGCCAGAAGCTGGGCCTCTCCGAGCCCTCCCTGCTCGACCCGCCCGTCCGGATCCTCCATCGGGCGCAGCCGCTGCCGCCGGTGGATCCCCCCGAGGGCTACGTCCCCCGGATCCAGGACGCGCGCCCCCTTGCGGATCCCGAGCCCTCCCGCCCGGAGGATGAGGCCCTTCACAAGGTGACCGCCGTCCTGGACGAGCGCACGCTCCGAATGGACAACGGCCGGGTGATCCAGCTTTTAGGGATCCGCATCCCGGCCGAGCGCAAAGCGCAGGCCATCGCGTATCTGCGGAAATTCGTCCTGGGCCAATCGGTGTATCTTCGCTTCGACCAGCCCCCCGCGGAAGCGGACGCTCCCATGCCCGCCTATGTGTATCTCTCCAACCGGCTGTTCGTCAACCGCAAGATGATCGAGATGGGCCTGGCGGAGGCGGATCGCTCCACGCCGCATCGTTTTCTGGAGAAATTCATCCG
>NZ_JANWXB010000045.1 GCF_025055495.1 Thermoflexus sp.
TGATCTCATTCGTCCCTGGTGTTACCTTCGCAAGACAAAGGAACCTGGCGGATCCATCTGAGAACAGGAAAACCGATGAACATCCAGGCCGGTTCCATCGCCGGTGCTGGATCATAATCGGAGGCAAGCCGCTTCCCTTGATCCCACATCTCTTCCCGCAGTCCGACCGAGTAGAGTCCGACGAGTAGAATAGCCTCACCCCTCGTATCCCTTCCTTACGGCCCCCGGGGCCATGGGGAGGGGATAGAAGATTTCCCGAGGAAGCAAACGGGGTAACCCATCATCCCAACACTGGCAAGTTTCATAAAACTCAACTAACATTCTCATCGGCTTGGGATCCTCCGGCAGGTCTTAGACGTTAAACCATGCAGGGAGGGGCGAAAAAGCCTTCTCTAAAGGGCTCCGATGAGAGATGTGATGGAAAGCCGAGGAGTCCTGCTTATTCGATGCCGGACGTTGAAGGCGCCCTGCGCTGCACAAGCCGTTGCGAGATGGGTGAGCTTCCGTCCGATGGATCGGAAAGCCTCAGGAGCATATAGCGGAATGAGCCTTCGGGTTCGCGTCAGTTTCGTCATCCTGCTGTTGTTGATGCCGGCCCTTGCGCTGGCGATCCTCCGGGCAGAGGGCCGACGGGCCCAGGAGATCGATCGCGCCCTCCAGAGCCTGGAACAGCTGGCCGGCCACGGCCGCGAGATCCTGCAACGCCAAGAGGCCGAAACCGCCGGCTTCTTGATGCGGCTGAGCCAGCTCCCGGAAGTCCAGCAGGCCCTTCAGAACCCCACAGCCTGCGCTCAGCGTCTGGCCGAGCTGAGGGCGCTTTTTCCCCGTTATGTGAACCTCGGCGTGGCGGATCAAGCCGGAGATATCCGTTGCAGTGCAGTCCCACCTCCCGGCCCGGTGAACGTCGCCGACCGCCGATGGTTTCAAAGGGCGCTGGAGACGGCCGCGTTCTCCGTAGGGGAGTATCAGATCGGCCGCATCACAGACAAGCCCGTCCTGGTCTTCGGGGTTCCCCTCCTCCAGCCCAGCGGCGAGATCTGGGGAGTCCTCTTTGCGGCGATCGAATTACAGGAACTCAACGAGCTCCTGGCCCTGTTCCCTCTTCCTTCCGGGGCCTGGAGCGCCATCCTGGATGTTCAAGGGACGATCCTGGCGCGCTGGCCGGAGGGCGAGCCCTCTCCGGGAACCCGCTTTCCGGAGTCCTTCGTGATCTCTGCCGCCCGCTCCGGGGAGCCCGGCCGCCCAATCCACCAGGGCCCGGATGGACAGCCGTGGATCGCACTGATTATGCCGGTTCGCCCCGGGGAGCTCACGCTGGTGGTTGAAATCCCAACCCGCACGTTGTTCGCCGAGGCGAACCGTATGCTTCAGGGGGACCTCGCGGTCCTGGGCGGGTTGCTGGCTCTGCTGCTGACCGGCGCCTACATCGGGACGGAATGGGCTGTGCGGCGGCCGATCCGGAAGCTCATCGATGCGGCCTCCCAGCTTGTAGCGGGGGATTCTCAAGCGCTCCATTTACTTTCTGAACTGAGAGGGAAGGAGTTTGGAGCGCTGGCGGGGGCGTTCCGGCAGATGGTCACAACCATGGAGTGTCATGCTTCCCGACAACGGGCTCTGACTTCCCTCTTCCTTCGAATGGCTCATGCCCAGCCTCAGCTTCAACAGATGCTGGAGGTGGGGCTGGAAACCCTGCTGGAGGCTCTGGGCCTTTCCTGGGGATGGATGGAGTTCCGCCCTCGCCTGGAGGGATCCCCCCTTCGAGCCCACCGGGGATGGTCGGTCTCTCTCCCCCTGGATTTTCGGGAAACGCTACAAGCCTCCGGCCTGCCCCTGGAGCGCTTCTGGTGGTTTCCGGATGGGCAAGCAATTCCAAGCCCCCTGGCGGTTGTTCTGGAAACCGCAGGCATCTGCTCGGTGGCCTATCTCCCCCTGATGCGGGAGGGCCAATGGGCTGGGGGCCTCCTCGTGGGGACCCGCGAGCCGCGGGCCTGGTCGGAAGAGGAGCGATGGTTCCTGGAGGCGGCGGCCCAGGCGGTTGGGCTGGTTCTGGAGCGGGCGGCCTTGCATGAGGCCGCGGCCCGTCGGGCAGAGGAACTGGCTTTCCTGAATCGCCTGGCGCTTCAGGCCAACCGGGCTCGCGATCTGCACGAGCTGCTGACCACCGCCATCCGGGAACTGGTCACCGTCATGAGGGCGGATCGCGGCGCCATTGCGCTGATCACCCCCTCCGGCAAGCACCTGACGGTGGTAGCGGAATACAACCCCATCGGCACCCCTTCGGGGTTGGGCGAGCGCATCCCCATTGAGGGCAATCCCTCCATGGCCTGGATCCTCCAGGAGCAACGGCCCCTGGCGATCGAGGATGTGGCCACCGACCCGCGGATCGCGCCGGTGCGTTCTCTGCTGGAACGGGTGCATGTCCGTTCGGTCCTGATCGTCCCGCTGTGGATGGGGAACTGGATCGTGGGCACCCTGGGCATCGATCACGTCCGCGAACGCCACGCCTTCACGCTCGAGGAGATCCGCCTGGCCGAGACGGCGGCCCATCAACTGGCGGATGCCCTCAAACGGTTCCGGATGATCGGCATCCTCCAGGCCCAGGCGGATCGACTGCACGTCCTTTATCAAACGGCCCAGGCGCTGGCCGAGGTCCAGGATCTTCCCACTCTGTTGAGCCGCGCTTTGGATGAGATCCTGACCCACCTTCCCGCCGACGGGGCCAGCGTTTACGTGACGGATGAAGCAGATCCGGAACAACTGCGTCTGATCATAGAAAAAGGATATTCCGCCGCGCCGATCGTCCGGGCTTCGGCTCAGGAGGCCGAAGAGACCATCACCGGCCGGGTGGCCGCGCGAGGGGAGCCTCTCTGGGTGGAAGATTGCGCCCGTTATCCCTACCCGCCGGCCAGCCGCCAGATCGTCGAACGGGAAGGGATCCGGAGCCATGCGGCGCTTCCCCTGCAACGGGGCGAAGAGCGATTAGGGGTGTTGCACGTGATCTGGCGGAAGCGTCGGACGTTCGATTCGGAGACGCAGGATCTTCTGGAGAGCCTTGCGGATCTGCTGGCGGCGGGGATCGCCAGCGCGCGCCTGGTGGAAGCGCTCCGACAGACGGTGGCGCAGCGGGAGGCCCTGAATCGCACCCTTGAAGAAGCGCTGGCCGCCCGGGAACAGATGATCCAGAACGTCTCGCATGAGCTGCGCACCCCCCTGGCCGTGGCGATGGGCTATCTCGATCTCCTGCTCGACGGCGCCTTCGGCTCGCTGACCCCGGATCAGCGTGAGGCGCTCCAGGCCAGCCGGAGCCGGCTGGGGGAGCTTCACCGCTATGTGGAGCTGTTGCTCACGCTGCAGATTGTGCGAGGGGGGAAGTTCACGCGTCAACCCCTGGACCTGCGACAGCTGATCCAGACCGTGACGCGGATGACCCAACTGCGGCTGGATCCAGAGAGACATCGACTGGAACTGCGGCTTCCCTCCGAGGCCGTCTGGGCGGTTGGGGAGGCGGAGGGGCTGGCGCGAGCGATCGGAGAGCTTCTGGACAACGCGGTGAAGTTCTCTCCGAATGGAGGACGGATCGAGGTGGAACTGAGGACGGAGGGCGGAACGGCCCGGATCCTCGTGCGAGATGAAGGGGTAGGGATTCCGGAGGAAGCCGTGGAGCGGGTTGGCGAACCTTTCTATCAGGTCGATGGGGGGACGACGCGGCGATTTGGGGGGATGGGGATCGGATTGGCGGTGGCCCGGGCGGTGGCCGAGGCCCACGGCGGGCGCCTGCGTCTGCGTCCACGCTTCCCCCGGGGCACGGAGGCCATGCTGGAGATCCCTCTGGGAGGGATCTAAGCCGTTCGCGCCGTCTATCCTCGCGCATCCGGAACCCGCAGGGCCTGGCGCAACTGTTCCACCCGCTTCCAATAAGCGCGGGCTTGGCGGAAGGAGGGATCGCCAGCCCCCGGGTTCTCCACCACCTCCGGCCGCGTGTGGGGCGGGGCGCCCAGGATCAGGATCCGCTGCCCCATGAAGACCGCCTCTTCAATGTTGTGGGTGACCAGGATCAGGGTCAGGGCCTCCGCCTCCTTCAGCCGCCACGTGAGCTCTTGAAGATCCTCCCGGGTGGGCGCGTCCAGCGAGGCGAAGGGCTCATCCATCAACAACAGATCCGGCTTCAGCACTAAGGCCCGCGCGATGGCCGTCCGCTGGCGCTGGCCTCCGGAGATCTGCCCCGGATACCGATCCCGCACCGCGGCCAGCCCCAGGCGCTCCAGCCATGCGTTCACTGGCCCGGCGATATCGGCCACCGGCGCATCCACCGGGGCATGACGCCCATCGGGCCCGTAGAACCGGCGGATGCGCAGGCCCAGGGCCACGTTCTCCCACACCGTCGCCCAGGGGAGCAGGCCGTAGTCCTGGAGGATCAGGCCGGTGCGGGGGCGCGGCCGCTGGAGCGGTTGCCCATCGATCCGGATCGCGCCGCGCTGCGGCTGGCGGAGGCCGGCCAGCAGATAAAGCAGCGTGGTCTTGCCGCATCCGGAAGGGCCGATAATCGCCCAGGCTTCCCCCCGCGCCACGGACCATGAGAAATCCTGGAAAAGCCATTGTCCCCCGTATCCGAACCAGATCCTTTCCACCTCGATCATCGAACGAGATCTCCAGCCCGACAGGATCATCCCACGAAGGACACTAAGGGCACACAAGGGATGTCAGGAAGCGAAAAACTCATCTACACGGTTCGTAAACCTTTGTGAACCTTCGTGACCCTTTGTGGTGACCCTTCGTGGTCCCCAGGGATTCTGGCACAAATCGACAGGGGGACGCAAAATTTCTACGAACCCCGCGAGCCGGTGGAGACTCCCCGATGATGGATCCGAAGACAGGAACCCGCGAAGACAGGGGCCTGGAGGAGAAGCTCCGCGCCCTGCCGGGGCGGCCGGGCGTCTACCTCTTCCGAAACGCCCACGGGGAGATCCTTTACGTCGGCAAGGCCGTCTCGCTTCGCCAGCGGGTCCGTTCGTATTTTCAGAACAGCGCCGATCTCTCGCCCCGGACCCGCCGCATGGTCCAGGAGATCGCAGACCTGGAGTTCATCGTGACGGATTCGGAGCTCGAGGCCCTGATCCTGGAAGCCAACCTGATCAAAAAGCACCGGCCGAAATACAATGTCCGCCTGAAGGATGACAAGCGCTATCCCTACATCCGCGTCTCCGTTCAAGATCCCTACCCCAAGGTCACGATCACCCGGCGGATTGAAAACGACGGCGCCCGTTATTTCGGGCCCTACACCTCCGCCAACGCTGTCTATCAGATGCTGGACGAGCTGCGGCGCATCTTCCCCTACCTGACCTGTGATCGGACGATCACTGGGCAGGACCGGCGGGCGTGTCTGTATTACGACCTGAAGCGGTGCCTGGGTCCGTGCATCGGGGCGGTGAGCCAGGCGGAATACCGGGCGATGATCGAAGGGCTGATCCGCTTCCTGGAAGGCCACACCGAGGAGGTGGTTCGCGACTTGGAATCCCGGATGTGGGCGGCGGCGGAAGCCCTCCAGTTCGAGCGGGCGGCCCAGCTGCGGGACCGCCTGCGGGCGATCCGGCAGGTGATGGAACGCCAGAAGGTGGTCTCCACCGTGACTGCCGACCGGGATGTGATCGCCATCGCCCGCGCCGACGGGGAGGCCTGTGTGGAGGTCTTCTTCATCCGCCAGGGGCGGCTGATTGGGCGGGAGTATTTCGTCCTGGAGGGCCTGGAGGAAGCCGATCTCCAGGAGGCGCTGGCCGGGTTCCTCAAACAGTTCTATCAGGCCGCCGCCGAGGTTCCCCCGGAGATCGTGCTGCCGGAGCACATCGAGGAAGCGTCGATCATCGAGCAGTGGCTTCGCCAGCGACGGGGCGACGCCGTAACGCTGATGGTGCCCCGGGAAGGGGAGGCGGCAGAGCTGGTGCGGCTGGCCACGGAGAACGCGGTGGAGACCCTGAACGCCCTTCGGGCCCGCTGGCAGGCGGACCGCCATCGCCAGGAGGCGGCCCTGAAGGAGCTGGCGGAGGCCCTGGGCCTCCCCGCGCCTCCAGCCCGGATCGAGGGCTTCGACATCTCTAACACCCAGGGGACCGCGGTGGTGGGCAGCATGGTGGTCTTCGTCCACGGCGTCCCCTTGAAAGCCCATTACCGCCGCTTCGTGGTGCGCACGGTGCAGGGGCGGCCGGACGATTACGCCAGCATGCGGGAGGTGCTGACCCGGCGCTTCCGCCGCTGGCAGGAGGCGACTTCCCCGCAACGGCTCCCCGGTCAGAAGCCGGATGAGAGCTTCGCGGTGCTTCCTGATCTTCTGCTGGTGGATGGCGGAAAAGGCCAGCTCCGGATCGCCTTGGAGGTCCTGGAGGCCTTCGGGCTGCAGGAGCGGGTCCCGGCGGCCGCCCTGGCCAAGGAACGAGAGGAACTCTTCCTGCCCGGCCGCTCCGAGGGGTTGCTCCTGCAACGCCATGCGCCCGCCCTCTTCCTGATCCAGCGCATCCGGGACGAAGCCCACCGCTTCGCCCTGAGCCATCACCGAAGCCGCCGGGAGCGTCTCTCCCTGAGCTCGATGCTGGAGTCGATCCCGGGCATTGGGCCGAAGCGGCGCCGGATGCTCCTGGAGCGCTTCGGCTCCCTGGAGGGGATCCGGGAAGCTTCAGTGGAAGATCTGGTGGAAGCGGGGCTCCCCCGCGGGGTGGCCGAACGGTTGAAGGCGGCCCTGGGATGAGGGAAGCAAGGGAAACGGCGCCCGCATGGAATTCCCGGAGGCTCTGGCCATTTACATTCACATCCCCTTCTGCCGCTGGCGCTGCAGCTATTGCGATTTCAACATCTATGCCGGCATGCAGCGCTGGTTCGCCCCCTACATCGAGGCGCTGGGGAAGGAGATCCGCCGCTTCGGCGAGCAGGCCGGGCAGCCCCTCGCGCGCACGATCTACATCGGCGGGGGAACCCCCTCTCTGTTGCCCCTTCCCCTGCTGGCGCGCTTGTTCGAAGCGCTCCACACGGCGTTCCGCATTCCCCCCAGCATAGAGATCACGATGGAGGCGAACCCCAGCGGCCTTTCGGTGGCCTACCTGGAGGAGGTGCGGCGGCTGGGGGTGAACCGGATCAGCTTCGGGGTGCAGAGCGCCCACCATGAGGAGCTGCATCTGATGCGGCGGGATCACACGTTTGAGGACGCGTGCGCGCACATCGCGATGGCCCGCGCGGCCGGGTTCACGAACCTGAACGTGGATCTGATCTACGGGCTCCCGGGCCAGACCCTCGCCCGCTGGCAGGAAACGCTGGAGGCCGTCCTGGCGCTGCGCCCCGAACATCTTTCCGCATACGCCCTGATGGTCGAAGAGCGCACAGCCCTTCAGCGCTGGATCCGGGAGGGGCGGGTTCCGATGCCAGACCCAGATCTGGCGGCGGAGATGTATGAGGAGGCGCGAGAACGCCTGGCGGAAGCCGGTTACCGCCACTACGAGATCTCCAACTGGGCCCGGCCGGGCTACGAGAGCCGGCACAACATGGTTTACTGGCGCTACGAGCCCTATATCGGCTTCGGCGCCGGCGCTCACAGTTTCATCGACGGCCGTCGCTGGGTGAATGCGCTTCATCCGAAGGATTACATCCGCCGGATCGAGCAAGGGGAGAGCCCCATCGCGGAGGAGGAGACCCTCCATCCCCGCACCCAGATGGCCGAGATGGTCATCCTGGGCCTGCGCTTGGTGGAGGAAGGCATCGAGGACGCGCGGTTCCGCGCCCGCTTCGGCCAGGGGATCCTGGAGGTCTACGGATCGGTGGTGAGGGAGCTGGAGGAGCTGGGGCTGGTCCGGTGGGATGGCGCGCGGCTGCGGCTAACCGGGCGGGGGTCGATGCTGGGGAACCAGGTGTTCTGGCGCTTCCTGTAGCGCTGGGGATGGGAAGGGAGCGATGGCCGGCGAGCCGCCTTGGACGGCCTGCGCCGCGAGCGCTCCCGTTGACAGATCCATCCGGTCGCGCTAAATTTAAATCAGGACAGGCCCCCATAGCTCAGGCTGGATAGAGCGTTGGCCTCCGGAGCCAAAGGTCGCGGGTTCGAGTCCCGCTGGGGGCTTGAGGCAGGGCGACCCATCTTCCGATGGGTCGCCCTGTGATTTTAGGGGGCGTTTCACTGGCTGATGGATGAAGGCATGGATTTCGGGCGGGTGAGACCGCCTTCGGCGGCGCCCCAGCCCCCAAACCCGCAGGAGAGCTCGGAAGTTGTCCATAGCGTTGCCGGATTGGACGGGGGCGCGACATGAGCTCCGGCCTTCTTACGGTCCGGTATAGACCACCCGGTAAACCCGCCCTCCGTGATCGTCTGAAATATATATCGCCCCATCGGGGCCGAAGAGGACATCGGCCGGGCGTCCCCAGGTCGCTGGATCCCCGCACATCTTGCCCGGCGCCCGCCATCCGTTCGCGAAGTCCTCGCTGCGCACTGGACGTCCGTTCTCTACCACGATCCGCTGCACCTTGCAATCCCGCGCGTTCGGAAGGCTGGTGTTCCACGATCCGTGATACGCCACAAAGAGATCGTCCCAATATTGCGGCGGGAATGCCGCCCGCGCTCCCGTATCCATCCCCAGCGGGGCGCTGTGGGCGAGATCCGTGAACAGGGCCGGGACCGCGTCGGCGCAAGTGAAGTTGGGAGGGAGCGCCATGCGGGAATCCCGCACCTCCGCCCGCTGATCCGGAGGCAGGTTGGGCCCCAGCCCCGGGGTGTAGCAATACGGCCACCCATGGTGCCGTCCGCGCTGGACCGCGATGACGATCTCCTCCGGGGGAAGATCATCCCCCATCCCATCGCTGCCGTTGTGGTTCGCCCACAGCGTTCCATCCGGCGTCCACAGGAAATCCACGCTGTTGCGAAGCCCCCAGGCCCAGAGCGGGCGGCGGCGGGGATCCGGATCGCTGGCGAACGGATTATCGGACGGGATGGTGCCGTCCGGGTTGAAACGAAGGAGGGCCGCCCGCCGGGGATCGTCTTCCTCACAGATATTGCAGGAAGATCCAGCGCTCACATAGAGCTTGCCGTCCGGGCCGAAGTGGAGGGTCCGGCTGACATGCCCTCGGGGAGAGGGGATGTGATCGGTGACAAGCTCCCGGATCTCCAGGTATCCGTCACCGTTCCCATCTCGCAGCCGCTCGACGCGATCCCCTTCCGCGACGTAGAGCCAGCCATCGCGCCACTCGATGCCATGGGGCAGGTTCAAGCCCTCGGCCACCACCTCCACCCGATCCGCCCGGCCATCCCCATCGCGATCCGGCAGGCGCACGATGCGCCCGGCGTTCATCAGCGTGAGGTAGAGGGCGCCATCCGGTCCGAAGGCCATAAAGCGCGCCTTCCCCCCAAGCCCTTCCGCGAAGATCCGGATGGCAAACCCAGCGGGGACCGTTAACCGGCGGCTGGCCTCATCGGGAGGTGGAAGGGGGAGAGCGGTGCGAGTAACTAGAGGGAGGAACAGGGTGGGGGAAAGGGGAACGGTGCTCGCCGCAGGAGACGCCGCTGCTGGCGGCGCCGTGGTCGCCAGAAAGGGAGGGGTCACGGTCCGCGAGACCCCCAGGCAGGCGGTGAGGATGCCTCCCAGAAGCGCCGTGCGGATCCAGCGCGCGGATCGATTCCAAACCATGCCGAGCCTCCTTTCACTTTCCCGCAGCTCTCGCTGGGGGAGAGAAGGATGAAAACGAGAGGAGCGGGCAGCTGAACCCCATCGTTCCTCATCCCTTTCGAAGCCGTTGAAGCGATAACACTCCTGGATGGAAATTCCCCATCGCCAGGGCCATCGTCCGTTGAGCCTCCTAAGGGGTCCATGCCGGGCGAGCCTCCCTCCACAGCGACACGGGCCGCGAGGGGGAGATCTTTCTACCTTAAGAGAGAGAAGCCCGGAGGGCAAGTTGCCCGCGCAGGCGGCGCATCCGATGTCGCTTACGAAAACGGTGGATCGCCATGGAGGGTTGGGGAGGCGGGTAGGCCGCCTGACCTCCAAAGCGCCTTGCCGATCGATGGCGCGGGTTGCCTCGAATCCGAAGCCCAGGTTTGCATTATGATAGGCGTTAAGCGTGGCGCCCAACTCCGAACCAGGAGGTCGAGATGGCGCAGGAACCGGATCGCAACCTGGCCCTGGAGCTGGTCCGGGTGACCGAGGCGGCGGCCCTCGCGGCGGGCCGCTGGATGGGCCGGGGGGATCGAAACGCGGCGGATCGAGCGGCGGTGGAGGCCATGCGGCTGATGCTCCGCTCTATCGACATGGATGGGGTCGTAGTGATCGGCGAGGGGGAGAAAGACGAAGCCCCGATGCTCTACAACGGCGAGCGCATCGGGAACGGCCGCCCGCCCGAGGTGGACGTGGCGGTCGATCCCATCGACGGCACCCGCCTGCTCGCCCTGGGCCGCCCGGGGGCGATCGCCGTGGTGGCCCTCTCCGAGCGGGGCACCATGTTCAGCCCGGGGCGGATCGTCTATATGAACAAGCTGGCCGTCGGCCCGGAGGCCCGCGAGGTCATTGATCTCGATGCGCCCATCGCCGAGAACCTGCGGCGGATCGCGCGGGCGAAAGGAAAGGATGTCGATGACCTCACCGTGGTGATCCTGGAACGCGACCGCCACGCCGATCTGATCCGCGAGGTCCGGGCGGCGGGCGCCCGCATCAAGCTGATCACCGACGGCGATGTCTCCGCCGCCCTGATGACCGCCTTCCCCGATTCCGGCATCGATGTGCTGGTCGGGATCGGCGGATCGCCGGAGGCAGTGATCACCGCCGCGGCCCTGAAATGCCTGGGCGGGGAAATCCACGCCCGGCTGTGGCCCCGCAACGAGGAGGAACGCCGCTTCGCGGCGGAGATGGGGTATGATCTCCAGCAGGTCCTCACCGCCGACGATCTGGTCCAGGGGGATAATATCTTCTTCGCCGCCACCGGCATCACCGATGGGGAGATCCTGCGAGGGGTTCGCTACACCGGGGATGGCGCCCGAACCCACTCGGTCGTAATGCGCTCCCGATCCGGGACCATCCGGTTCGTGGAAGCCTATCACCGATGGGACAAGCTGATGCGGATCAGCGGCTATCCCTACGACCGAGGCGCAGGAGAAGCCCCTCCACCAGCGCGCTGAGGGAAGCGGGGATCTCCCGCACGGCCCACCAGAGCCGGCGGGGTCCATAGGGGGAGCGGTCAGCGGCGAGCCCTACGGCGTCGATGCCCACGGCATCGCACAGCCACAGGGCCCGATCCAGATGGAAACGCTGGGTCACCACCACGGCGCGGGTGAAGCCGAAGACCTCCCGCGCCCGCCAGCATGACTCCAGCGTCCGCAGGCCCTCCGGGTCGACCCGGAGGGCCTGTTCGGGGACCCCAAGGTGGAGGGCCAGGCGCTGCATCGCTTCCGGCTCGTTATAGTAGGGGGAGGAGCGCCCATCGCCGCTCAGGAGCAGGGCCCTCACTTTCCCCAGGCGATACAACTCCACGCCCACCCGAACCCGATCGGCCAGAACGGTGGTGGGGGATCCATCGGCCCGAAGGCCAGCGCCCAGGATCAGAGCCACGGGCTGCGCCGGAACCTCTTCGGGCCGCTCGTAAATGCGCGGCGCACCTCGAAGCCATAGATAGAGGCGGGCCAGCAGCGGCGTTGCCACAACCAGCGCAATGAGCACTCCCACACGTCCCCAGCGCATACGCAACGTCCTGGATGAGTTCTCTCCTGGAGAGAGTTCCCAGGGGCCCGGAAGCTGCCCTCGGCAATCTTCCTGCCTCAGCAGCTTTTCTCATCGTGCCGTAACGGGCATGGAGAGGGGCAATCCCTCCGATCGATTCAGAGGGATCGGAACAACAAAAAGTATACATGTTTCGCTTCCTGGGGAATAATGAACGGCCATCGATAGAGGAGGCCACCCTTCTCGAAGCCTTTGGAAGCCGAGAGGGCCTGTCGGAAGATCGCCGGGAAATCTGGAGGAGACGGGCTGCGCGCCGAGGAGGCCCGCTGTGTTACAATGGGCGTAAAATGCTTCAGCCCAATCCGGGAGCGGGCCCGATGAAGCTGATCCTCGCCATTATCCAGGACGAAGATGCCCCTGCCACGATCCAAGCGCTGGTGGATCGCGGCTATCGGGTGACCCGGATCGCCTCCACGGGCGGGTTCCTGCGCCAGGGGAACACCACGCTTCTGGTCGGGGTGGAGGACATTCAGGTCCCGGAGGTGGTGGAGATCCTGCGGCGCTGTTGCCGGACCCGAACCAGCTATCTGCCGGTGGCGGTGGAGGCGACCGGGCTCCTACAGGCCCATATGATTGAGGTTGAAGTCGGCGGGGCCACGATCTTCGTCCTGGATGTGGAGCATTTCGAAACCCTTTGAGAGGCCGGGAGCCATGAAGCTGATCCTCGCCGTGTTGCCGGAGAAAGCAGCTACGCTGGCTTCCGACCGGCTGGTGGCGCAGGGCTATCGGGTGACCCATCTGGCCTCCACCGGCGGCTTCCTGCGCCGCGGCAACACGACGTTGCTCATCGGCGCGGAGGACGAACAGGTGGAAACCGCCCTCCACCTTCTGCGGGAAGCCCGGCGGCAGATCCGGGGAGATCCAGGGGGGATCGCCATTGTGTTGAATGTGGCCGGATTCGAGCGCTTTTAGCGCTTCATCGGCTTTGAGAAGTTCTTGGGGCATGGCGGGCGCCTTCGGCGCGCTCCATGCCCCAAAACATCCGACTCGAAGGAGCAGCCCGATGATGCCCGAATGGCAGCCGCTGGCCCAGGTGAAAGCCACCCATCTTCCCCGCCTGCTCACCCGCCGCAACGTCGTCGGCGTCGGGATCGGCTATAAAGTGAAAGGAGGCCAGATTCTGGACATCCTCAGCGTCGTCGTCTCGGTGGAACGAAAGCTCCCCGCCGCACAACTGGCCCCCTCTGACCTGATCCCCCCTACGCTGGATGGCTTCCCCACGGATGTGGTGGAGACCGGGCGGTTTCGCGCCTTTCAGGATCCCACCCATCGCTATCGGCCAGCGCCCCCCGGTGTCTCCATCGGCCACCCACTGGTCACCGCGGGGACCTTCGGCTGCCTGGTGCGCCGCGGGAGCGAGGTGTTCATCCTGAGCAACAACCACGTCCTGGCAGCAACCAACCGCGGTCGGCCGGGCGATCGCATTCGACAGCCCGGCCCGGTCGATGGCGGGACCGTGGCCGATGAGATCGCCGAGCTGGCCGAGTTCGTCCCCATCCGGTTCGGCGATGAGCCCGCCGCCTGCCCGTGGGTGGAGCGCTTCGTGCGGTGGCTGAACGAGCTGTTGCGCCTCATCGGCTCCTCCCACCGCCTCCAGGCAGTCCGAAGACAGGCCGCGATCAACGAGGTCGACGCGGCCATCGCGCGCCCCTTCCGCTCGAACGACATCACCCCCGCCATCCTCCAGATCGGCATCCCCAAGGGAGTCGCGACACCCACCCTGGGGATGGAGGTTCAGAAGTTCGGGCGAACCACCCGGTATACCCGCGGACGGATCATCCAGGTGGACGTCACGGCGAACGTGGACTACGACGGGCGAGTGGCGACGTTCCAGGGCCAGGTGATGGCGGGGGCCATGAGCGCCCCCGGTGACTCCGGGTCGGCCATCCTGGACCTGAACGGCCGCCTGGTCGGCCTGCTCTTCGCAGGCTCGGAGACCACCACACTGATCCATCCGATCGATCGGGTGCTCCACGCGCTACGGGTGGAAGCGGTGGTGGAGGGATGACGATGGAGGGGATGAGCTGGCTGTGGCCGATGGGGCTGATGGCCATCCTGTGGGCCGGCATGTCGGAGGAGGAGGCGCGCCGGGCGCTGACCCGGGGTCTGGCCGCCGGGGTGGCGGCGCTGACCATGTGGGGGTTGGTGGGATTCGGGTTCGCCTTCGGCGGCATCGGCCTGTGGGTGGAAGGGCCGGAGTTTCAAGCCCTGCGGCGCGTTTACACCCTGGGGGCGGATCCCCAACCCCTCTGGAGTCTGATCGGGCTGAGCGGGTTTTTCTTCCATCCGGTTGAGGGGGCTCCAGCCGCCCTGTGGCTGCACTACGCCCCAGCCGTGCTGACGGCCGCGATCCTCCTGGGCTTCGGGCTGGAGGGATGGCCGCCCACAGCGGCGGCTCTGGCTGGGGCCGGGCTGGGCGGGCTGGTGCTTCCCCTGGGGATGCACTGGATCTGGGGGAATGGCTGGCTCAGCCGCCTGGGCCTGACGCTGAACCTGGGGCACGGCGTGGTGGATCCCGCCGGGACAGGGGTTCTGTTCGCCCTCTCCGGCGGCGCGCTCCTCGGGCTCCTGCTCCCCTGGTCCCCCCGCCAGCCCAGCCCGGAGCGGGTCTTCCCGCCCGTTCATCTTCCCCTCATGGGGGCGTGGGGGAGCTTGCTCTTCGGGGCCGGTTGGACCATCTGGCTGACCACCGATCCCCTCGCGGCCGCCCGACCGGCCCTGGATTCCGCCCTGCTCGCCCGAAACGGATGGCTGGGCGTCTTGGGGGCCGCCCTGGGGGCCGGGCTTTACACAGGCCTGGTCGCCCGGGAGGTGGATCTGTTGATGGTCCTGCGGGCGGTCGCCGTAGGGTGGATCAGCGGGATGAGCGCTGCCCCCTTCACCGGCCCATGGCAGGCCTGGGGATGGGGCATCCTGATCGGCCTGGGGACGCCGGCCCTGGTCTATGGTCTTCGCCGGTGGGGCGTGACGCCCCAGAGCCTGGCCCTGCTTTATGGGATCGCCGGGGTCCTGGGGTTGCTGGGGGTGGGATTCCTGGCGGATGGACGGGCCGGGGTGGGATGGAACGAGGTCGGACGGGAGGCCTTTATGGGCCTCCCGGATCTCGGCGTGGTCGGAGTTCCCGGATGGGGTCGGCCGGCCGATCCCGGCCAGCTCACGGCCCAGGGGAGTGGAGCCATCCTCCTGAGCCTCTGGGGCTTCGTCGCGATGGGCGGGCCCGCCGCAATGATCCGCTGGGGATGGACGGAATGGCGGCGACGCCGGGAGAAACCTGTGGTGTCTCCGGAATCTCTGCCCCTTTCTTCTCAGAATTTAGAAAGTGGAAAGGCCGCCGAGGGGGCCGCCTTCGACAGCCGTTCTCAGGAGCAGTGATCCGATATCCGCGAGAGAGGCTGGCCCAGGCCTCATCACACTGTTCATCAACACCCGGCGGGTGCAGGAAAATTGTTTCATTACGTTGTAATTGCTCTATAACAACCCGGACGATGTCCCGCGAACGGGCCAAGCGTGCCTCCCCATAGCCGACCTTCCCCCGGCGTTGCAACCCCCTCGCCTCCAGCCATCCGTCGACCAGGCGGAAGTTCTCACAACAATGGTCGATCTCCTCAAAGTCCACCCGCACGGGCTGACCATCCCGGAGGATGACTGCGTGCTTCTTGCGGCGATAGCGAACTCCCGCCAGGTATTCGGCCAGATGAACGGTCGTGTTGGCCTCATGGCCCACCCCCAGCAGGAGCACATGCCCATCGAGTTCGTAGACGCGGCCCACCGGGCTATCCAGGCCATGCGGCACATCGACCGGGTGTGGGGCTGTGATCATCGCTGCGGCTGGTCCCCGCGCCGCAAAGGCATGAGGGCTGTCACTGCGAAGCACATCGGGCAATCGCCAAAGGGAATCCGGGTAAGAAGGCGGCCCGGGCGCCCTGTCGCTCGCCGCGCGTTTCCTCAGTCCCCTGCTCGCTGTTCTTCAAACGCATCGGCGAACATCACCAGCACCTGCCCGGCCATAAAGCGCGCGAGATCCGCTGAAGCCTCCAGCGCCTCCGGCGAGCGCAACGCCGCCTCCATCGAGGGACGATCGTCGAAATACATCTCCACCATCAGATGGAACGGCGAGGCGCCGATGGGCGTCCCCCAGATCCGGGAGACCTCCAGTCGGCGGAGATGGGGGATGCGCTCGATGCGCGCCAGATGCTGCACATACCACCGCTCGAACGCCGCCGCGTCGGTCGGGGCTCGATACAAGGTGATCACCTTCACCATTCGCAGGCTCCTGCTGCCACATCCCCTCGCGTCGCAAGCAAATTCCCGGGCGCGTGCGCAGAGAGACCTGTCTGGAGGGCGGAGAGATGGTGCGGGCGGGGCCGCCTTTTAGAACGAGTCACCTCTCCGCAACGGAGAGGCCTTCGCCGGAGGAGGTTCACTGGCCTCCACGGTGATTCGCTGAACGTTCTATCCCTTCCATCCACTCCAGTGCCTGATCCAGGAGATCCATGCGCCGGAGGGCGCGGCTCAGCCCCAGCCCGCCGATGAGCATCAGCATCGCGACCATGAACAAACCCCGGCTCTCCCCAACGGCGCCGGAAAGCAGGCCGGCCGCCCAGATGATCCCGATGAGCACGCTGAGGGCGATCGCATCCCGCCGGGCAGCCCGGCGGCGGATCTTCAGAAGGCTTTTGTAGTGGGCGGAACACAGCTCTCCCATCTCGTCGGATATCGCCACATCTGAGGCGATCGGATTTCATCGCGAGAGGGGATGGCCTCGCCGGCTGCCCCATCCGCTGGAATTCGCCGGAGGCGAAGCAGAAGGGTTGAGAGCGGGCAGACCGGGGTGGGGATGCCCCGGAGGCCTATCGCCCCCGCAGGCGGCGACGGACCTCTCGACAATGGGGGCAGTCCCAGCCCACGTATTCCCGGCCGCACGTGCGGCAGACCCGTGGGGCCACGGGCGTTTCCTCCGAGAGGGAAGCCAGGATCAGAACGGCCTCATGGCCCTCATAAGCGGAGAGCCATTCCTCCACCGACGTCTCCCCGACCCACCAGCGGCCGTCCGCATCGCGACGGAGGGGGCCCCGCAATACCCGGGCCTCCAGCTCATACGCCGCGGTGGCCAGCTCCAGCACGCTCGCTTTCCGCAAGGACATCCGGTTCCTCCTCGATTTCATGAACCTCCGCCCGTTCCACCTCCAGGTGCCCATCCTTCAGGATCCGATAGCGATCGAAATCCCGCGCCACCCAGACGTGGGGGAAGAAGGCCTGGGCCTCCTGTCGGATCTCCCGCTCCCGATACCGCCGCGAGAGGTGGGTCAGGATGAGATGTCGCACCCCGGCGGCCCGCGCCAGCCATCCCGCTTCCGCCGCGGTGATGTGATCGTGACGACGGGCCAGATCGCGATCCGGCTCCAGATACGTGGCCTCGATCACCAGAGTTCCCACTCCCTGCACCTCTTCCACCAGATCGTCCACCCGTCCCGCATCGCCCACCAGGGCCAGCGAGGCCCCCTCCACCGGCGGCCCCAGCACGTCCTCCGGCGTCACCACCCGGCCGTCCGGCAACGTAATGGAATAGCCCTGCACCAGGCGGCGCCGCTCCGGGCCCGGCGGGATCCCCAGGGCTTCCGCCTTCTCCACCAGGAAGGGGCGTCGCGGCTTCTCCCGGAACAGATAGCCCAGGCTGTCCCCTCCCCGGTGACGGACCGGAAAGGCGTAGACGCTGAACTTTTCATCATCGAACAGAAGGCCGGGTTCGATTACGTGAAACGAGATCTCAATGGACGGCCGCGCGCCCCGCAGGACCACCCGGTAAACGAGATCCTTGACCCGTTCGATGGTCCCCCGACGGCCATAGATCGCCACCCGGGGGAGGATCTCCCAGCGCATCACCGTTGAGAGGAACCCGGCCAGCCCCAGAATGTGATCCAGATGCGCATGGGTCAGGAGGACGGTCTCCAGACGCCGAAAGCCCAGTCCGCTCTTCAGCAACTGCCGCTGGGTGCCCTCCCCGCAATCCACCAGGAATCGTCGATCCTCGAACATCACCACGTGGGCCGGCAGCCCGCGCCGGATCGACGGCGCGGAGGCAGAGGTTCCCAGAAAGACGATCTCGATCATCGCCGGTCTTCCTCCACGGGGTGGACGATCACCTCGCCCGGCTTTCCCTCCTCCCCCCGGACCTCAAATCGGTCCCCCACGAAATGACAGGCCACCCAGATGCTGGTCAGCAAATGGCCGGTGATGCAGGACGTAAAGAAGCGGGAAGCGCCAGGCGAGAGCGCCAGGGGAAGGATAAGCTGATCGGCCAGGTGCGGATCCACCGTCGCGTTCGATCGGTGGAAGGCCAGCAACTCCGCCACCGCCTCCTCCGCCACCCGTTCCGCTGGCACCCCTTTCTTGCCGTAGGCGGAGGCGCCTGCCCGGATATGGGCATATTCGGCGATGAGAAAGATCCCCGCTCCTGGCCCCGGGCTCTCCGCCTGGATGGCCTCCACCTCATCGGGGAGGCCAGCCTCCCGGAGCAACCGGTTCGCCCGCCCTGCCATCCGCCTGGCGATCTCCACGGGCAGGTTCGAGACCGCTGCCCATCCCCATAATCGGCGGAGGGGGCCCCGCGTGTCCAGGGCGATCGGCTTCAGTCGATACAACCCGTCCCCCTCGAGAGGGCCGTGCACATACAGCTGGATCTCGCCGCCGCCTACTGGATACCAACCCCAGCGTTCGAGCTGGACCTCCGCCTGCAGCCCCATGCGGCTTAGACACGGCAACAGCACGTCCCGCACGTAGTGAAACGGCGGGCTCCAGGGCACGTGGGTGCCACCCCGCAGCGTCACCCGCGAGGTCCCAGGGGCGTAGGCCAGGGGCAACAGAATCGCCTGTAGGATCAGCGTGACCGATCCCGCGCTGCCCCCCGCTCGGGCCGCCCCCACGTCCACGGTGTAGGTGCCCGGAACAGGCGGGGACTGGGGAACAAAAGTCAGCGTGGTTGAGCCCAGGGCGGCGCCCTGGACCTGGGCACGGCAGAGCATGGCCGCCGCTTTCACGGCGCTCAGGTGTTGCGCCTGAAGGCCAGGGTTGGGACGGCGAGCCCGGATGTTCTCCACCCGCACCGGCCGCCCCGTTAGGGCGGAGAGAGCCAGGGCGGAGCGCAGGATCTGCCCGCCGCCTTCGCCATAGCTTCCGTCCAGCACCACCATGGGCCCTCGAGGCCCTCCCACAGGATGCCGATGGTTGTGCTCCGGCACCATTGTAGCGCTTCTCCGTCGCCCAGTCACCCCCTAATCCCAGAGGAGAAAAAAGCGCTCAGCCAGACGACCCCTGTTATGGTGTCCTCCAGGATAGACCGTTACAGCAAGAAACCATTCGTGCATTCGTGCCCCATTCGTGGACGGCCCCTCACCCCGCCGGCTCCATCCGCCACATCCTGCGCGTGTGGGCGCGGACGGTCTCCGGGCGCCAGAACATCGGCCGCGCTCGCCCTTCATACCACAGGCGGAATTGATCGAAGTAATGCCGGGACGCGGGGGAGCCGCTCTGGCCCCCTGGAAGAACAGCCAGACAATGGTCCCAATCCCGGAGATCCGCCACAAACCGCCATGAGGGCGAGGCCCCGAGAGGCCCGCCGAGTTGATTCCCCTGAAAGCCCGCCTGCAGCGGTGTGTCGCCGTCGCCCCCTAAGGGGAAGGGGCCCCGGTTGAAGAACGGCGCCAGCACCGGGATCTGGCCCAGCACATGCCGGAGGGTCACCCGATGGACCCGCCCCCAGGTCCATCGAGCCGGGTTCTTCCCCAGCCGCCTCCGCAACCATTGAACCGCTTCCCGGAACGCCTCGGCGACCCACGCCCCCGCCGGGCGCTCCCCCAGCCAGAAGGGATCCCCGCGCCGGAGGATCTCCCGCAACGCATGGGGGGCAGTGCGATAGAACGAGTGGCCCGGCAGGAAGGCATTCAGAGGTTCTCCCAGATACCGACGCCAGGCGGCCCCCAGCCGGGGGGCCAGGATCTTCCGCAACAGCACCCACTCCACCGCCGCCACGATCGTCGGTGCAATTCCTTCGGGATCCATCCGCCCGTCCCACACCTTGACCTGCGACAGCAACCATGCCTCTTCCTCGTCGGCCGGCTCCACCTGTGCCAGCCACGGCTTCCACTCCCGGGCGGCCAGCGAGACCACATCGGTCTGAACCGCGAGGCAATCCGCAGCGGTGAGGCGGGGGAGGGATTCCAGCCGCTCCCGGATCCGCCGCGCCCGATGGTCCGGCATCCACTCGGCGCTGATGAAATGCGGATAGCGCGGCCCGACGATGCGATGATTGGCCGTCACCAGGATCCCTTCCGGTGGATCGAAGACCGAGGGGAGCGCTTCAAAGGGAATTTCCCCGATCCAGTCGTATTCCCCGCTCCAGCCCGGAACCGGGGTCAGGCCGTGGCCGTTGCGCCGGATGGGGATCCGGCCGGCCATCTGATAGCCGATGTGGCCTTCCCGGTCCGCGTAGACGAAGTTCAGCACAGGACCCGGCCAGCACCGCAATGCCTCCCGGAACTCCTCCCAGCTCTCCGCTCGATTGAGCCGGAGGATCGCCTCGAACCACGTCTCCGCCTGTGCCCCGGCCCAGGCCAGGGCCAGGCCGATGTGCGGCCAGGGGATGCCTTCCGGCTCATACTCGGGAAGCCCATCCGTCAGCACCGGGCCGTGACGGGTGATCCGGATGCGGAACCGATCCGGCGCGCGCCTTCCCCGGACCTGGATCTCGATCTCCCGGATCCCCGCCCGGGCCCATCCCTCCGGTGTTTCATAGCGCAGCGGGTCCTCCGGATCGAATCGCTCGATGAACCAGTCCTGGGTGTCCGCGATCACCGCTGTCGCCCCCCAGGCGATCCGTTCGTTGTGCCCCAGCACGACCCCGGGCAGGCCGGGCACTGTCACCCCGGCCACGGCGAACCCTTCCGGCTCGCAAACCAGATGCTGCTCATACCAGAGGCTGGGGAGCGAAAGAGGAAGATGTGGGTCATTGGCCAGGATCGGGAACCCGGTGGCCGTTCGGGATCCCGTCACCACCCAGTTATTGCTGCCGATCCCCTCCCGGGGGCCGATCCAGCGGACCAGCGCGGCATACATCCCGAGGAGCCGTTCCGCCATCGGCTCTATCCCCAGGGTTTCGGGGAAGAGGGCCGTCTCGCCGAAGATCGCCTCCGGCTCGAGATCTACCGCCCGCTCCCCCAGGGCCCGGACCATCGCCGTCCGGCACAGCTCGCTGTCCCAGTTCCAGGAGAGGGACCAGGCCACCACCAGCCCCCAGGCCGCGCTGTGCTCCGGGGTCCAGGGGAAATCCGGCAACGGGACCAGTCGGTCCTCCGGCCCGACGGGACCGCAGCGGAAGGCAGCGGTGACCCCTGTCGCATAGGCTTCGAGGAGTCTTCGCTGATCTTCGGGGATCCGCTGCAAGCCGGCCCGCGCGTGGTCAGCCCATCCGACCCCCCGGGCGAAGCGATCCATCTCCAGCCCCATCGGCCCGAAGACCTCGCTGAGACGGCCCAGGGCCACCAGGCGGTTGAACCGCATTTGCCACCCCCGATCGTGCCCGTGGACGAAGCCCTGGGCGAAGAACAGATCCGTCAGTGTCCGCGCCTCGATGTGGGGGATCCCCCATTCATCGAACCGGATCTCCACGGGGGCCTGAAGTCCCTCCATGCGGAAGAAACGGGAACGAACCATCACTGCCTCCTGCCGATCGCGATTTGAAGGCTTGCTCCGGCTGTCGGGCGCCCTTTCCCTTCGAGGGCTTTGAGAAGATCGGGGATGGGATCTTCTTCTCAATCGGCGCCGTCGTGTTGCGGATATGGACGAGGATTTAGCTACCCGCTGGTGTGGATTTCATCTTCCATATCCGCCGGCCATGGGCCCACAATCCCCCTCAACTCGCTCGTGCTCCGGATCCATGAACGGCTTCATGCCGTAGATTACCCCGACTTCGGCCCTTGCAGTAAGATGATCATCGGATTCGGGCCCGGCTAATCTGTGGCGCATGCCCACCACGAAGTCCTCATCCTGCGCCATCGCCCCCTTGTTATAGGGATGCTTTGATTGATCGCTTCTGCGATTGATCGCTTCTGCCACGAGCAGTGTTC
>NZ_JANWXB010000073.1 GCF_025055495.1 Thermoflexus sp.
TCCCCGCAACCCGAAGGGCCGCGGGAAGATGGGAAGAGGGGGGAGGGGCTGGTCCCCGTTGCATAGAAGGCCCAGAGGGCCTGGGACACGTCCTATTTGTCCAAAGTCCAATTATTATGGCGGCTCGAATTCCTGCAAGGAGGGGATGCCGGATGGACGAACTGGAAGGGTTGCATCAGGAAGTGCGAGGGTGCACGAAGTGTCCCCTGGCGCGGGGACGAACCCTGGCTGTGCCCGGCGAGGGGCCCCGGAACGCCCGGGTGATGTTCGTCGGGGAGGCGCCGGGCTTCCATGAAGATCGCCAGGGCCGACCCTTTGTTGGGGCGGCGGGGGCGTTCCTGAATGAGCTGCTGGCCTCCATCGGCCTGAAGCGGGAAGATGTTTACATCACCAATGTGATCAAATGCCGGCCGCCTGGCAATCGAGATCCTTATATGGATGAGATCGAGGCATGCAGCCCCTATCTGGACCGCCAGGTAGAGCTGATCAACCCGAAGGTCATCGTCACCCTGGGGCGATATTCTCTCGCCCACTGGCTGCCCAATGCGAAGATCTCCCAGGCGCATGGGAAGCCGATCCGGGTAGGGGATCGGGTGGTGTTCCCGATGTATCATCCCGCGGCGGCCCTCCATCAGCCGGCCCTTAAGCGGACGGTGGAGGAGGATTTCCAGAAACTGGGGGCGTTCCTGGCGGGCTTGTTGAAGGCCGAGGAAGAGCAGCCGCCCGAGGAGCCCAAGCAGCTTACACTCTTTTAACGCCCCTCGCACTTGAGGAAACGGGGGCCTGGGGAGTGCGCGGAAGGGAAAATATGGGGGCGAGGCCCATCCCCTCAGCCTGAAAGCCCCGGTTCGCAACCTTGACGGTTCCTTCATTCGTGTGGTATATTCTCCATAGAAGCGGGCCCGTGGTGTAGCCTGGCCTAACACGCCGCCCTGTCAAGGCGGAGATCGCGGGTTCGAATCCCGTCGGGCCCGCACGTCCCATCGGATCTGCGAACTGTCGAAAAACGCTCCACCACCTCGGTGGAGCGTTTTTCTTTTATCCGGGATGGAGTAGGCGTCGGGGCGCAGATGCTCGCGGGCGGCCTGAGAAGCAGCTCTCTATCAAATGGCCCCTGCTGGGACTGGCGATCGTGGTCGATGAGGTAGTCCAATTCTGGACGGCGCTCTTTCGCCGGCAGGAGCGTCCGGACGTATGGAAGGCAGCCCCGGCATCCACCTCTCGCCATCATGTCATCGCTTGCGGGATCGGCCGGGTCGGATATCGGGTGATCCTCCATCTGCTGCGGATGGGCTATGAGGTAGTGGGGGTGGAGCAGAACCCCAACGCGCCTTTTCTATCCCTCCTCCGTCGGGAAGGCGTCGCGGTGGTTGTAGGGAACGCGCGGCAGCGGGACGTGCTGGAGAAGGCGGGAGTGCGGGCGGCCTCGGCCCTGATCGCCGCCACAGAGGATGACGCCGCAAATCTGAGCATCGCCCTCATCGCGCGGGAATCGTTGTATTTGCGCCGCTGGAAACACTGGCGCGTCTGGAGCGGATGAACCAGGGGAAGGAGGAGCCGGAACCATCCGCTCGGAAAGGCGTGCAGGAGCTGTGGGATCGGCTGAGGCGATGGCTGGGATTCGGACGGATATGTGCTCGCCGCACGGGTTGAGGGCGCCATCCGGATCGCGAAGGCGAAACACCCCAGCGTTCCGCGCACCCGGATCTCCGTCGAGCCTCCTCCGGTCCTCCTTGTGGATCTCCTCTTCCCCGCGGCGGAAGACGGCAAGGCGGCTGGAGCAATCCGCCCGGGAGAGGCATTCCGAGATCCTATCCTGGGGATTCGGGGGATTCCCGACCTCTGGGGTGGGTGAGGCCCCTTTTCGGGACTTCCAGCTATCATGAGCAGAGATCCCAAAGAGAGGGGATGTTCCGATGGCGAAAATTGGGGCTTTCACGTTCGTCCTCCACGCCCATATTCCCTACTGCCGCCGGGCAGGGCGCTGGCCGCATGGGGAGGAGTGGCTGCACGAGGCCATCGCGGAGACCTATCTCCCGCTCCTGGACGCCCTCTATGAGCTCTATGAGCAGGGGATTCCGGTTCGCCTGACCCTCAGCCTCACCCCTGTGCTGGCGGATCAGCTGGCAGATCCGCTGGTTCAAGAGCATTTCATCGAATACGCGATGGACCGGCGGGGCCGGGCGGAACGGGATGTGGCGCGCTTTGAGGCGGAGGGGAATGCGCATCTACGGGAGCTGGCCCGATTTTACGTGGAGTTCTACGACCGGCGGCTCCGGCATTTCACCGGACGTTACGGGAAGGACCTGATGGGGGCCTTCCGGCGCCTTCAGGATGCGGGCGTCCTGGAGCTGGTGACCAGCGCGGCGACCCACGGTTATCTCCCTCTCCTCTCCCGGGATTCCTCCATTCGGGGGCAATTGCGGGTGGGGGCACAGACCTACCGGCGGTTCTTCGGGAGGGATCCCTTCTCCATCTGGCTTCCGGAATGCGCATATCGGCCGGCTTATCTCCAGCCTGATGGGACCATGCGACCCGGTCTGGAGGTCTTCCTCGCCCGCGAAGGGTTCCGTCTGTTCTTTGCCGAAACCCATGCGGTGGAAGGGGGACGGCCGGTGGGGAAGGCGGCGGGCGAGGCCATCGGGCCTTACGGCCAGATCGTGCGCCATTATGTGATCCCCTTTGAAACGGTGGAACAGGCTCGGGGGACAACTTACCGTCCCTATTATGTGGCCCGCACGGATGTGCTGGGCGGAGAGCATTCCGGTGTAGCCGTGGTGGCCCGCAACAACCGGACCGGGATGCAGGTATGGTCCGCCGATTGGGGATATCCCGGCGATTTCGATTATCGGGAGTTCCACAAGAAGGATGGGCGATCCGGATTGCAATACTGGCGGGTGACCGGCAAGGTGGATCTGGGGGAGAAGGATTATTACCATCCGGAGTGGGCAGCTTACAAGGTGGAGCAGCATGCCCGGCATTTTGTGGATCTCGTGCACGATCTCCTGAGGGAATTTCATCGGACGACCGGGCAGGTCGGCCTGATCGCCTCGAACTACGATGCGGAGCTGTTCGGCCACTGGTGGTTCGAAGGCGTGGATTGGATCCAGGCTGTCTTGCGGCGTCTGGCGGAGAGCGACGAGGTCTGGCTGACCACGGCCCGGGAGTATGTGGAGGCGTATCCTCCTCGTGAGGTGCTGGTTCTCCCAGAATCCAGCTGGGGATTGGGAGGCGGGCACTGGACATGGGACAATCCCGAGACCCACTGGATGTGGGAACCGATCCATGAGGCGGAGGCCCGGATGGAACAGTTGGCCGCCCGGCATCCGGAGGCCGACGCGGCGACCCGGAAGGTCCTGAACCAGGCGGCCCGGGAGCTGCTTCTATTGCAGGCCAGCGACTGGCCTTTCCTGGTGACGACGGGGCAAGCGCGCGCTTACGCCATCGAGCGCTTTACGGCCCACCTGGAGCGCTTCGAAGCCCTTTGCCGCTCCATCGAGGCGGGGCGCCCGGATGAGGACCTGGCGGAGGAGTGCTGGGAGCTGGATCGGGTGTTTCCGGATTTGGATTACCGCTGGTGGGGTCAGGAGGTTTAGGTGACGGGATCTATCGGGAAGCAGGTTCCCCCTTCGCATGACCTGAGGGACCGCGGGGAAGGGGAATTCCATAGGGGGTATGTGCAGCGTTCAGGCATGATGGAGAGCGAACCGTCCGGCGGCTGGAAGGGGCCCGATCATCTTTCCCTCCTGCTCCCTCTTTCCCCCCTCTACGCTCTACGCCGCGGCGTAGCAGGGGGAGAAGAGCCCGAAACATTTGCCCCGATCAGGCCCAGCCATCGGCACGGGTTCGGGACATGAGCCTTGATGGGGTAGGCGGGGCGGCCGAAAGCAGCTCCGCCTACCTCCCCAATTCCCCAGATCCAGGGAGCCGCTTGATGGGTGGGGGGAATGCCTTACTCCGCGCTCTTTCCTCCTTCCCATTGTCGAATGGCTTCTTGTAGGAGGGCACGGAGGTTGGGATCTGGCACCTCCTCCGGTCGGCTATAGCGCCTCCCGCCCACGATAATGCCCAGGGTGCCATCGGGGAGGGTCTCGAAGCGAACAGCTCGGTAGGGGAGCTCCGGGTGACGGCGAAGGAGTTCCTGAAGGATTTCATCCAGTTGCTCGGCCAGGGCCGGCATAGGGGGGGAGACTCTGGGGATAGGAAGGGGAAGTTCCGCAGAGCCCTCCGTCATCCCTCGAATCGCCCGAAAGGCCTCCAGAACCAGCATAGCCGCCTGGTCATCGTGGATCTCCCGGAGGTGTCGGTAGCGTTGCTTCCCGATCTCCACCCGCCAGGCGCCGTCTGGGCCTCTGACCAGGGCGATGCCGGTTTCGGTTTTCGGGGGCGGGGGTGCGCTGGGGCTTTGCGCACCCTTCCCTCCGCGAAAGGCGAGCCCGAGAGCGAGGCCGAACAGCAGACCGGCGATCAGTGCCCCACCGGCAAAAAGATAGATCAGCTCCAGAGGAACCATATGCGCCTCTTTTTCTTTAACCAGTTGCCTTATTAGTTTACCAGAAAGACGTCTTGAGGGGAGAGTGCCGGGCGTAGCGATGGTGAGGTCAATGCGTTGGGTTGATGCTTGCCCCGTGAGCCCGTTCATTGTCGATC
The DNA here is from genome assembly GCF_025055495.1 of Thermoflexus sp. Lineage (GTDB taxonomy): Bacteria > Chloroflexota > Anaerolineae > Thermoflexales > Thermoflexaceae > Thermoflexus. The sequence continues at coordinate 4,651 of NZ_JANWXB010000073.1, forward strand.
CAGGACGTTCTTAGGGCGGGGCCGCCTTCAGCGGCCTCACCCATCCCCGAAATATGGCTTTGTCCAGTTGTGAGCTGGAGATTTGGGGAACCGAATCCAGTCCAGCGGGCAATGGCCCCTCCCCTTTCTCCTTCCTCCCCACAGCCCACCGGGCCGTGGGGAGGGAGGAGAAAAAATCTTTCGGGGGCAGTGCGGGGCCGAAGGCCCTCGCATCCCCCCCAAAAACCTCCAAATCAAAGGTGGACAGAGCCGTGCGCATAAGGGCGTAGCGCCGCTGCGCCCTTACCCCTCCCCGTGGCCTGAAAGGCCGCGGGGAGGAGGGATTGCCCGTGTATCGCTTTGGGTGGGTCCTCGCTGGGATTTACTGAAGTCCCCCAGGGACCGGAGCGCTTTATCGATGCACCCAGACCCAGGTGCCGGGGTTATCCGAAGTCGCCCGCACGAAAGGCCCATCCCCATAAGGTTCTGCCCACTCAAACAGCCAGCGGGCGTCCATCGGCGCCAGGTTCACGCAACCCCGGCTCTGCGGAAGGCCGAAGCGATCGTGCCAGTAAGCGCCGTGGAGCGCATAACCCTGATGGAAGAACATGGTCCACGGCACATCCTCCAGATAGTAATAGCCGAAGATGTCCCCGTCCATCAAGGCCGTTCGCGCCTTCACCTGGATCCGGAAGAGGCCGGTGACCGTGGGGGTGCGAGCCCGGCCGGAGGAGATCAGGGTCGCATAGACCAGTCGGTCTCCCTCATAGGCCGCCAGGGTTTGCTCATAGAGGTTGACCTCGATCCATTTCGCACCCGGTGGAATCCCCTCCGGCGGCCGGGTGGGGAACACCAGCCCCACCATCTGTTCTTTCACCCACTGATTCGGGCCCACACGATACCATTTCTGATCTCCGACGTAGCGGATCTCCTCCACCCTGATCGGTGTATAGCGCTTCAAGGCGGAGGTTTTCGGAGAGGGAGCCCGGCCGGGCTCCTCGGAGGGTTGAGTGGTTTGAACGATCCAGCCGAAGGGATAAGTTGGCGGCGTGGCGAAGGCGATGCCACGGAAGGCGGAGGGAGCACCGAAAGCTAAGTAGGAGGCCTCAATGTATTCATCGCGGTTAATGCGATAAAACACCTTCCCCCCTGCCTCCACCCGGCCGTGCACGCTAACCCACACATAGCCGGCGGGGAAGACCCTCCGGGGGGAGCCGCCGTTTAAGGCATCCTCTGGGGAGCGATAGGTGGGAGCTGGCGCTTTCACAAACGCGTAGGTGTAGGGGACCAGCGGCTGGGCTTGAAGCCCGGCCTGGCCCCGGGCGGACCCCAGGGAGTCTACCGTTCCATTCGCGGAGGTTCGAGGAGGCATCCGGGTTGCACTCGGCCGGGGGCATAAGGTCAGGTCCCCATCGGGGGGAATGCAGCGGCCCGCTACAGGAAAGATAAGTCCAAGAAGGGTCAGGATCAGATCCACCATGAAAGCCTCCCCACAATTGATTTGTTCAGCCCAACGAACGGGGTAGAAGGTCTTCCTTACTCTTACCTTTGGGTTAGATTCTCTCTAATTATAACGTAGCAGGAATTCGAAAAGTTCCTGGGCGCCCGACCTACGTGGAATCAACGCCTTGCCAACGCTGGGCTGAAGGACTGGGGGGGCCCATAGGGCAGCGCACCTTTGGGCGCTGCCCTATGGGCCTGATCCAAGGGCTCCCTCTCCCTACACTGTAAAGCAGCGTGGGGAGGAGGGAGGGGCAAACTTGAGGTTTTCTCAAAGCACCGAAAACGGCCGAACGGGACGGCCGGGGGAATCGGGCAAGGGCGGGAAGTCCTTCTACCGAGATCACTCGAAGAGTCGAGCCAGCTCATCCCGGGGGAAGGGCTGGAGGGGCTCCCGTTGGCCAGTGTGTTCGATCCAGGCGCCTTCCTCTGCTGACCGCAGTTCGCCGATGATCGCGGCGGCCCGCCCACTCGCGGTCAGCGCGTCCCGGATCGCGGGCGCGTCTTCGGGCGAAGCGACAATCAGCAGCGAGCCGGAAGCCAGCAGACCCCATGGATCCAGCCCGTAATGCTGACACAGGGCCAGGGTCTCCGGATAGATCGGCACGGCCTCGGCGTCCACCCGGATCCCCAGGCCGGCTGCCTGAGCCAGCTCCCAGAGCCCGGTGGCCAGCCCGCCTTCGGTCGGATCGTGCATGGCGTGCACCCGGCCAGCCCTCAGGGCGATCTGGGCGTCCTCCAGCACGCTGATCCCAGGGTTATAAAGGAAATCCGCGCATCGATCGAGAAAGGCTTCTCCGAAGATCGGCAACAGCTCTGTGCGCTTCTCCCGGGCGATCACCGAAGTGCCCTCAATGGCGATCGGTTTGCTCAAGATCACTGGATCGCCGGGGCGGGCGCCGTGCGGAGTGATCAGCCGATCATGGCTCACCTCCCCCAGCATGAACCCTGCCACGATCGGCCGATCCAGCCCGTAAGTGACCTCACTGTGACCACCGATCAATGTGACGCCCAGCGCCTCGCAGGCGGAGCGGAGCTGTTGAAAGATCTGATCGACCAGATGGACATCGGTGCGCCCTTCCGGCAGGAGGAGGATGGCCATCATCCAGCGGGGGAGGGCGCCGGTGGTCGCGATATCGTTGGCGTTGATCTGGACGGCATACCATCCGATGGCATCGGTGGCAAACGTGATGGGGTCCGCCTTGACCACCAGGCAGCGCTCTCCCATGTCGATCACCGCTGCGTCCAGGCCGATCCCCGGCCCGAGCCGCACGCGCGGATCCGGGATCGGGAAATCCAGCAAACGTCGCATCAGCTCCAGAGGAAGCTTTCCCACCGGGAGGATCGTTGACATCGTCACCCTTTCCCTCTTCTCAAAGGTTGGTTGGGCTTCGTCTTGCTGGAATCACCTTTCTGTGATCCCCTGCCTACCATTGGGCCTAGCCAGCGGCATGGGTTCTGAACAGGAGCCAGGCCATCAGACAGGAGGTATTTTACAGGTAGGGCGAGTGATCCTCCCAGGTGGTTACATCGGCCTATGGGAAGATATGAATTACGCCATGGGCAACTTCAGGCGACAAGTCTGGTCCAAGCGTTCTTGGGAGGGAAGCAAGTCAGGCCCCTCCCCCGGGTCCCTGGGGCCAGGGGAGGGGAGAGAAATCTTTTTGGGGCTGGGGGCCGCTGAAGGCGGCGCCCCAACCCCAAAAACCCGCGGGAGAGCTCGGAAGTTGCCCATGGCGTGAATGGGCCCGATCAGGCTCCAAACGCCTCGTAGCGTCGGATTCCCAGTCGCCAGAGCAGGGCGACCAGCGCGATCGCCAGGGCCAGCCACAGGCCCTGACCGGCGAAGCCCAGGGCGATCCGTTCCGGCGGGAGCCGTCCCAGCAGCATCTCCAGCGGAAATGAGAGCACCAACGGGAAGGGGGTCCAGCGCAACAGCTGCTGGATGCCTTCCGGCATCAATGCCAGGGGGATCACATATCCAGACCCCAGCGCCTTGATAAAAAACCAGACCTCGTGGAAGGCCACCGCCTGGGAGGTCCAGAAGGCGGTGAGACCGATCGCGTATTGAAAGAAGAATTCGAGCAGCATGGCCATGAACGTCGCGGCGGCCACCCGGAGCAGGTTGATGAGCGAGAGATCCAGCTGGGGGCCTGGATATAGATAGAGGGCTAAGGCGATGGGAGGGCCGACGAGAAGGGCCTGGAGCGGGCGGGAGGCCAAGGTGCGGGCCAGATCGTAATGCAGGGGGTGAAGAGGCCGCAGGAGCCGCGCGCTCAGCCCCCCCGTTCGGATATCCCGGTCGAGATCCCAGATGATCCATATCCCTGTCATCCGGCGCAGGAAGATGGCGGCCAAGTAGTATCCCACAAACGTCCCCGCGTCGAAGGATCCGACAGGCCCTTCCTGAGCGATGGAAAGCCAGACGGCCAGCATGACCAGCGGCACGGCGCCGGAGAGGATCCATATCAGGATCTGGACCCGGTATTCCAGCGTTCGGGCCCAGTAGATGCGGAGCAGTGTCGGATAAGCCCGGAGGGCAGCGCCCAGGGCGGCCAGCGCTTCCGAGAGGCGGGACGGATGGGAAGGGGTTGGGATGGCTGTTTTCATGGCCTCGATCCTTCATCACCTGGACTTTGGGCGAACTCGCGGCGGCGCCGTTGCAAAGCTGAGGTTTGAGAAGGCGGGGCGGGCGCCGGAACCGCCCCCCCCCCCCTACCCCAAGTTGAACATAACACGCCCAAGCCCCGCCCGGGAACGGGAAAACAGAACGGGCGGCGTTACCCCATGGGGAGAGGTA
>NZ_JANWXB010000087.1 GCF_025055495.1 Thermoflexus sp.
CCATCTTGCGCCCCCCCATACTTTTTTTTTTACCCCCTCCCCCCCGCCCTCTGTTTTTTTTAATTTTTTTTTTGGGGGGTTTGTCGGGGGGGGGGGGGGGGCATCACGCCCCCCCCACCGCCCCGGAAAACCCCCAAATGAAAAATGGACAAAGCACTAGAGGCCGTGGGAAAGGGGAAATCCAAAGAGGTAGGCTGCGCCGTCTCTTGCAGCGGGCGCTTAACGCCTTATCGCCAACCCTATATATGGGTGATTGTAGCTCGCAAGCCGCCATATATAGGGGATCCCGATGGGCAACGATTCACTAAAGCCTCACGGGACCTTCACCGAACGGCCACGAAGGGGAGCGCGGAGCGGCGTTAACATGCGATTGCCCGAGGTGGAGGTCCCGATAGCGCTACGGTTGCTATTGGCTTCCCTGCGGGCGAACGGCCAAACCGGGAGGTTCAGGCATGGCGGAAGCCGCTCACGAGCTCGCCGGGAAATCTCTGATCTGCCCTGATGGCGTGCTGGGCACTGTGGCGGAGGTGCTGGTGGATCCGGACACCGGGCATCCGACCCATCTGGTCTGGCGGGAGCCCGTGATTCTTTATCAGGAGATCAGCATTCCGATCGCCTATATCGAGGAGGTGGATGGCGAGGGGATCCGTCTGCGGGTTCGCCGTGAGGAGATCGAACGCCTGCCCCGCTTTGTGTGGCGGTAGTTGCTTCATCCCCAAACACTTCGATTCCTCCCTCTCTACGTCCCTTCAGGCTACGAGGAGGGGGAAGGGGAGGAGAGACCGGCTCAACCTGCGCAGAGGGCTCCAGCGGCCTGGGGCGTGGCCTGTTTGTCCAAAGTCCAATTTTTTAAGGAGAAAGCGCTGTGTTCCTCGATGGCCTTCTCTTCAGGATTGCCAGCGGATGGGCAGCGACGACATCGCCACCTCCAACCCCTGTTCCCTCCCCTTACCAGGTGTTCATCCCGGTGGTGGGTGCCCCCTCCGCGACCTCCTCCGGAGCTGCGACGACCTGGACTTCCTTTCTGGAAAGCCCATGGCTCTATTTGGTGCTGGGCGCGCTGGTGGGCGCCTGGCTGGCGCTGCGCGCTTTCGAGCGCCGGGGAAAGCCAGGCCGCTGAGGGGTTAGGTTGCTATCCCGATGCCTCCTCCTCCCTGTATCTCCCAATAAAAACGAAGGCCGGCAGGGAGAGCTCCCCCTGCCGGCTCTGTCGGGGCGGGCGGATTTGAACCGCCGACCTCGTGGTCCCGATCCACGCGCGCTAACCTGGCTGCGCCACGCCCCGTCCTGATGCTGATTATATCCCCGCCGGACTTTCATGGCAAGGATCTTTGTCCGCCCAGGGCCTGCCTCCGAAGTCCTTCCTCAGGCCGCCATCGCAGAGGGACGCCGGCTGGTTTAAAATGAACGGGAGTTACGCCGTTCGTTTTCTCAGGAGGCTTTTGGGGGCATTTTTCTCCCCGCGTTCTCGCACGAGCGGGATTCACCGCGCGCATTCGCCTTTAGGGACTCACGAAAGGGGAGGTCTTCGATGGGCTGGACCGGGCCGCTGGTGGAAGTGCGCAATGTCTCGAAGATCTATGGGCGGCCGCCGCGCCAGGTGGTGGCAGTGGAGCGAGTTTCATTTGAGATCCGTCCTGGCGAGTTTGTGGCGTTGCTGGGCCCCTCGGGTTGTGGGAAATCCACGCTGTTGCGGATGATCACCGGCTTGGCCCGGCCCAACGAAGGGGAGATCCGTTACCGGGGCCAGCCCCTGCAAGGGATCAACCCCTATGCCACCATCGTGTTCCAGACTTTCGCCCTCTATCCCTGGCTGACGGTTCTGGGCAACGTGGAGCTCGCCCTGAAAGCCCGTGGGGTGCCCCCGGCGCAACGCCGGGAACGGGCCCTTCAGCTGATCGATCTGGTGGGACTGGACGGTTTCGAGCACGCCTACCCCCGGGAGCTCTCCGGCGGGATGCGCCAGAAGGTCGGATTCGCCCGCGCCCTGGCCGCC
>NZ_JANWXB010000090.1 GCF_025055495.1 Thermoflexus sp.
CTGTCCCGGCCCCCCGACGGCGGGCCACTGTGGTTATAAATTGGGGGGCCGCCGCGCTTTCCCCCCCCGCCACCGCACACACCCTTTCGAAGAAGAGGGGTGATGAAATCAACCGGGCCGGCGCTGTGGCCGGCCCTCCGATGCCCCCTCCGGGATTCGAACCCGGATCACGCCGCTTAGAAGGCGGCCGCTCTTTCCCTTTGAGCTAAGGGGGCGAGCGCTCCCATGCCCAATGATAAAAACCGGCACAATGGTTAGAATTAGGAAAAAAGTCACAGGGGAAACGACCCTGCGGATTGATCAGATACCAATCGAGATTAGAGCGCTCTCAGAAGGAAAACCGTGGAAATGAGGGGGAAGGATATGCCCGACCTTGGGGCAAAGTTCGGGCGCATCGAAATCGGGATCGATGAGAAACATTCTGGGCCCATCATTGGAGATGCCTGTCGTAAGATGTGTTAGGAACTAAAGCCCTCCGAAGAACCGGTCATAACAATAACATAATCCGGCAACCCTGTCAAGGCCTGGAAATCGAAAGAGATTGGGGCTGGGGTGGGCCGTTCATCTCCAAATAGCAAGGCGAAGAGCCGGAGGCCCTGCCCTGACCTTGAAAACTTGCACAAAGCGCAGATCATTGAAGAGTTCATTCCAGGGGATCTTCTCACGCTCCATGAACATGGGACCTCTGAGCGGTTTGTTGGGATTCCTGGAAGCGGAGCCAACTCTTTCTCGGACGATTGAATCCCTCAACAAGGGGGAGCGCGTCCAGATGACGCTCCCCCGTTCGGGATGGGCGTTTTGGATCGCCGGGCTGGCCCGACAGGCTTCGCGGCCCACGCTCATTGTGGCCGGGACCGCGGAACGGGCCCAGTGGATGGCGCAGGATCTGGCCATCTGGCTGGGGCCGGAACGGATCCACCGGCTGCCGGAACCTCCCGCCCTCCCTTATGAACGAGCGCCTTGGCCCCCTGAGGTCCGCGCGGAGCGTCTGACGGCTCTGGCCGCCCTGGCCGGCTTGAATGGGGATCCCGCGCCGGTGGTCGTGGCCTCCACCCGCGCGCTGCTCCTCCGCACCCTTCCGCCACGGCTTTTCCATCGCCTGCGCCGGATCCTGCGGGCCGGTCAGGAGCTTCCGATGGAGGGATTCATCCGCTACCTCCTGGAGGCAGGCTACGAGCCGGTCACCACGGTGACCCATCCCGGGCAGTTCGCCCGCCGCGGGGGGATTCTCGATCTCTTCCCCTCGACGGGTTCGGAGCCCATCCGGATCGAGTGGGAAGCGGACCGTCTCGCCAGCATGCGCGCCTTCGACCCGACCAGCCAACGGACTCTCCGGCCGGTGGAGCAGGTTCGCATCCTGCCGGCCCGGGAGGCCCTGCCCGCCTACGGGCCCGCCGTCGCGGAGCGGCTCGCCGCCTGGCAACCGATGGTCGAAGCTCCCGCGGAGGCGGAAACGCTGGAGCGGGAGCGAGGGGCGCTGGCCCGCGGGGCGCCGTTCCCATTGCTGGAGTTCTATCTGCCCTACTTCTATGCGGATGCCACCACGCCCCTCGCCTACCTCCCGGAGGACGCCTGGATCATCCTCCTCGACGAGGCGGAGATCCAGGCCGCATGGGAGGAATTGATGGAGGAAGGTCGAGAGCTCAGGGCCCGGGCGGCGGGCGCCGGATTCCTGCCGCCGGATTATCCGGATCCCTTTGTGGACCGGGCGCTATGGGAGGCGTATTTGCGGCGCCGCCCCCGGCTCCACATCACCGCTCTCCCGGAAACCGGGGGCTTCTCCGCTCTCCCCATGGAAGCACCGCCCCGATTCGGCGGGCAGCTCCAGCGCATCCTGGAGGATTGCGCCCAACGTCTGCGCCTGGGCGAGGCCGTGGTGATCGTCAGCCGCCAGGCGGCACGGCTGGCGGCGGTCTGGGCCGATCACGCCCGAGGCATGGAAGAGGCGGCGCAGACGATCGCATCCCTGGAGGCCATGCCGCTCCCCCGGCGGATTTACTTCATGAACGGCGCCCTGAGCGGGGGCTTCCTGTTCCGATCGAAGGATGGCCGTCGCCTCGCCTTGCTCACCGATGCGGAGCTCTTCGGCGTGCTGCGACCCCTTCCCTGGCGTCGGCGGATACGGCGGGGGCCCCCGCCGGAGTGGATCCGGGAGCTCCGGGAAGGGGATTACGTGGTCCACGAGGATTTCGGCATCGGGATCTTCGGGGGATTGGTCCGCCTGAACCTGGACGGCGTGGAGCGGGAGTATCTGGTGGTGCGCTACGCCGGCAACGATCGCCTGTATGTGCCGGTGGATCAGGCGGATCGGATCAGCCGTTACGTGGGGCCGACGGATCAGCCTCCTGAGATCCATCCCCTGGGCGGCGGGGATTGGGCCCAGGCGCGGGCACGGGCCCGCCAGGCCGCGGCGGAGGTCGCGCGGGAGCTGCTGGAGCTCTACGCCCGGCGGGAAACCGCGCGCGGCCATGCCTTCTCCCCGGATACGCCGTGGCAACGAGAGCTGGAGGCCTCGTTCCCCTTCATCGAGACCGAGGATCAGCTACGGGCCATCGAGGAGGTCAAGGCCGATATGGAACGGCCGCGGCCGATGGACCGGCTGCTGTGCGGGGACGCCGGGTTCGGGAAGACCGAGGTGGCCCTGCGGGCCGCCTTTAAGGCGGTGATGGACGGCAAGCAGGTGGCCCTTCTGGCGCCGACGACGATCCTGGCCCATCAACACTATGAGACCTTCCGGGCCCGTCTTGCTCCCTTCCCGGTGGTGGTGGAGGTCCTCACCCGGCTCCGCTCCCCGAAGGAGCAAGCGGAGATCCTGCGCCGGCTGCGGGAGGGGGAGATCGACATCCTGATCGGCACCCACCGGCTGCTCCAATCTGATGTGGTCTTCAAGGACCTGGGGCTGGTGATCATCGATGAGGAGCAGCGCTTCGGGGTGATGCACAAGGAGCACTTCAAGCGCCTTCGGGCAGAAGTCGATGTGCTCACCCTGACCGCAACGCCGATCCCCCGCACCATGTATCTGACCCTGAGCGGCCTGCGGGATATCAGCCTGATCCAGACGCCGCCGGAGGAGCGGCTGCCGGTTCAGGTCTACGTAGGGCCTTACGACGATCGCCTGGTGCGCTCCGCGATCATGCGGGAGCTGGACCGGGGCGGGCAGGTCTTCGTGGTGTATAACCGGGTGCACGGCCTGGAGGCGTGGAAGGAGCGCCTGGAGGCGCTGGCGCCGGGGGCGCGCTTCGGCATGGCCCACGGCCAGATGCCGCCCCGCCAGCTGGAGAAAACGATGATGGCCTTCACCCGGGGGGAGATCGACGTCCTGGTGGCCACAGACATCATCAGCAGCGGCCTGGACATCCCGAACGCCAACACGATGATTGTGATCCGCGCCGACCTCTTCGGCCTGGCGCAACTCTATCAGCTGCGCGGCCGGGTGGGTCGCAGCGTGCTCCAGGGCTATGCCTATTTCCTTTACGACCCGAAGATCCCCCTCACGGCCGAAGCCCGGGAGCGGCTGGCAGCGATCTATGAGATCCCCGGCCTGGGGGGAGGATTCCAGTTGGCGATGCGTGACCTGGAGGTCCGTGGAGCCGGGGAGATCCTGGGCACCCGTCAGCACGGCCACATCGCGGCGGTGGGCTTCGATCTATACATGAAAATGCTGAACCGGGCCATCGCAGAGTTGAAGGCGGAACGGGAAGGCCTGCCGCCTCCGCCACCCTCCCCTGAAGGGGTTACGCTCAACCTTCCATGGCCCATTGGCCTACCCGAAGATTACGTTCCGGATGCGGCCCTTCGACTCCAGCTGTATCGCCGGATGGCCGGAATCAGCACCCTGGAGGGGGTTGAGGAGATGGCTTTGGAGTTGAAGGATCGGTTCGGCCCACTCCCAGCAGAGACCCGCAATTTGCTCCAGCAGCTGCGGTTCAAGATCCTGGCGGCGCGGGCAGGGATCGAACGGATCCATCTGGAGGGACGAACCCTGGTTCTTCGCCCGATCCCTGCTCGGGCGGATCGCCTGATCCAGGAGTTCGGGGGCTGGGTGGCCGACGGCACAGCGCGCATCCCTCGACGTCCCTCCTGGCCTCAGGATCTGGAGCGCTTGCTCCGGGCGCTCGCCCGGTAGAGCCCTTCATCCGATGAGGGAGGCTTGCTTGGGGCGGATCGCGCTCTTTGGTGCGTATTTGCAGGCGGGGGAGGCCGCCGAAGGTGGCCTTCCCCGCCTGCAAGGAGGAAGGGACCTTCGCCAGCGATATTGTCTGCCCGAGGAAGCGGGCGGGGCCGTCTTTAGCGGTCCCGCTCGCTTTTAGACTCCGATCTCACTGCCGCTGAAGCACCGCATCGATCTCCAGGCGGATGATCTCATCCACGCTCAACACCACCGGCACCCGGGGCTGCTCCAGGTTGAAATCCGCGAAGGCAAACTGGGTGCGCGCCTGAGCGATGACCCGATTCCCCTCTACACGGGCGGTCACCTCCCAGGTCACCGGACGGGTCACGTCGCGGACCGTGAGATCGCCGATCAACTGAAAGGCATGCTCGCCGGAAGTGGGCAGGGGCGAAGGCAGGCCTTGGACCTCCCGCGGGACAAACACCGCATAGGGGTAGCGATCGGCCTGGAGCGTGTTGCGCCGGATGAAATTATCCCGCCGCGACTGATCGCTGGTCAGAGTGCGCAGATCCACCTGAAAGCGAGAAGCTTCCGCCACAACCCGATTTCCCTCCATGACCAGCACCCCGGTAATCGCCCGCGTGGTCCCGACCGCATCATTCGGGAGATCGAAGCCCACCAGCTGTTCGCGAACCCGATAGCGGGCCTCACTCTCCTCCGAAACCACGATGAAGGTCGTCTGCTCCGCCCCAGGGCCCGGCGGGGAGGTTGGCGTCGCTGGAGACACCGGGGTAGGAGATGGCTGATCGCTGACCACAGGGGTCGCAACGGATGTCGGCGTGGAAGGGAGAGGCGTGGGCGTAGCCGGGCTCCCACATGCGATCAGCCCGATCGAAATCAAAAGGAACCAGGCGATCCTAGCGGGAAAACGATGCATGTTCGCTGACCTCCATTCTTAAGTTTCACAGGATCGGAGTTATGCTGTCGGGGGCCGATCGGGCGAGGTGGAAGGCCCCCTCTGGATCTTTCCTCCCCACAGCCTTTGGGGCTGTGGGGTGGGGGGATAAAAAATCTTTGGGGGGCGGTGCGGGGGGCCAAGGCCCCCCCGCACCGCCCCCGAAAACCCCAAATGAAAAATGGACAACGCACTACACCACAAATAAAAATATATCCGCTTTTCCTTAAACAAGGCTGAGCGATGGGAACCGAAGGCGACCCGATCCGCCTTGCGGACCATCCGCCGGAGGGACCGCCTATGCGCCGTCTTCGATGATCCGTTCTTCGGGTGGAACCGGTTCATCGCCCACAATCAGGCCATCCTGGATGCGCACGACGCGCTCGGCATGGCGGGCGACAAAGGGATCGTGGGTCACGACGACCAGGGTGATCCCTCGCTCCCGGTTTAACCGCTGGAACAACGCCAGGATTTCCCGCCCGGTCCGGCTGTCCAGATTGCCGGTGGGCTCATCGGCCAGGATCACGGCCGGCTCCGCCACCAGGGCCCGGGCGATGGCCACCCGCTGCTGCTGACCACCGGAAAGCTCATTCGGGCGATGATGTAGACGATCCCCCAGGCCCACCAGCTCCAGCACCTGCCGGGCCCGCTCCCGGCGATCCCGGGCCCCCCGATAGACCAGGGGAAGCTCGACATTCTGCAGAGCGGTCGCCCGGGGCAACAGGTTAAAGTTCTGGAAAACGAAGCCGATTTTGCGGTTCCGGATCTCCGCCAGCTGATCGTCAGAGAGACGGGAGACATCCTGGCCCTCCAGCCAATACCGTCCCCGGGTCGGCGTATCCAGGCAGCCCAGGAGGTTCATCAGGGTGGATTTGCCGGAGCCCGAGGGGCCCATGATGGCCACGAACTCCCCACGCCGGATGACCAGGTCGATGCCTCGCAGGGCCGGGATCTCCACCTGGCCCATCCGGTAGATCTTTTCCACTTTTTCCATCACCATCACGGGGTCTTCCATCCATACCTCCTGTCGAAGCACCGCATTGCTGTAAGCCAGCGCCGTGAACTCCACATCCCGGGGGATCCGATCGATTCTGATCGGGCGAGGCTGCCTTCGGCGACCTCGCCCGATCAGCAATCCCCGCGAAATCGAAAGCACGATCCCTCACCGGTTAAACACTACCAGAAGTCGCCGGGTTATGTCCAACATTCGCGACGGCCCTCCGGGTGATAGGAAGGGGACCCCCCCTTGGGAGAGCTAAGAGCCTTTGGCCCCTAACCCAGCCCTGCCCCTCTCCATCAGAGATGGACAAAGCCGTAGAGCCTATTTTACTCGTATCGAAGGGCCTCAATCGGATTCAGGGCGGCCGCCCGAATCGCCGGGTAGATCCCAAAGAACACCCCCACGGCGACAGCGAACAGCAACGCCAGGGCGATCACATCCCCCTGGACCACCGGACGCAAGGTGCCGGTGCCCACGGAGATCCCGCTGATCAGCCGGGAGGCACCGATCCCTATCCCCACTCCGATCAGGCCGCCCAGGCCGCTTAGGGTCACCGCCTCGCTGAGGAACTGCATCAGGATGTCCCACCGGCGGGCCCCCACCGCCTTCCGCAGGCCGATCTCCCGGGTCCGCTCCGTCACCGAGACCAGCATAATGTTCATAATCCCGATGCCCCCCACGATCAGGGAGATCGCAGCGATGGCCCCCAGGAAAAGCGTAAGGGTCCCGGTGATCTGGGTGGAGGTCTGGATCAGATCCTGCTGGCTGATCAGATTGAAGTCATCGTCATCCCCATCCAGCAGCCGATGGCGCTCGCGCAAAGCGGCACGGATCGTCTCCATGACGGTCGATATCTGGGCCGCGCGGTCCGCCTGGACCATGATCTGGGAGACCACCGCGCTGCCCCGGAACTGGCCGCCCCGGGCCAGCCGCTGGGTTGCGGCGCTCAACGGCACGAAGACCTGATTATCCAGGCTCCCGAAGCCGGTCCCCCCCACCGGGGCGAGGACTCCCACCACCCGGAAGGGGATGTTATTCAGGCGGACAAATTGCCCGACGGGATCCCCCTCGGGGAACAGCTGGGCCGCCACATTCGCACCCAGCACCGTCACCGCCATCCCGGTCTCCACCTGGGCTTGGGAGAGCGAATCCCCACTGGCCACCTGGAGGTTGCGGACGATGAAGAACTCCGGCGTCACCCCATACACCTGGATCCGCAGGTTGTTCCGCTGATAAACGATCTGGGCGCCGGTCTGGAAGATCGGCGCCACCGCTGCCACTCCCGGCAGATCCTTCAAGGCCTGAGCATCCTCATAAGTCAGGGTGGACGATGAGCCCGGCGCCTGCGCGACGCCGCCCACGCGCACCGCCCCCGGCGTCACAAAGATCAGATTCGTCCCGATCCGTTCAATCTGGGAACGAATCGCCACCTGGGTTCCCCGTCCGATGCTCATCAACGCAATGACGGAAGCCACGCCGATGATCACCCCCAGCATGGTCAGGGCGGATCGCATTTTGTTCGCCGCCAAACTGGAGAGGGCGGTCCGAAAGGCTTCCACCAGGCTCATCTCCACCTCCTGCCTCTGCCTCTTTTTACAGTTTTCCCATCCCGATCATCGGAACATCCCCGGTCCGAAGAAGCCCGGGCCGGGGACGCGGGTGCTCACCGCGGAGGCCGCGGACGCTGGCAGAACCACCACGTCTCCTTCCCGCAATCCATCCAGGACCTCCACCATGGTGTCGCCCCGCAATCCCACCCGCACGGGGATCTGTTCCGTCTGATCCCCTCGCAGCACCGTCACAAAGGTTTGTCCACCCCGGGTGACCAGCGCCCGCCGCGGGACAACCAGAGCGTTCTCCCGCCGGGCCACGGTGATCTGAACCTGAACCGTCATCCCCGCCCGCACCGATGGCGAAGCCTCCTCGAGGGAGATGGTCACCGGGAAGTTCACCACCCCCTGGCTCTGGACACCGACGGGCGCGATCGCCACCACCTTCCCGCGGAGGCGCGTGTCCGGCATGGCCTCCGGGGTGATCGTGGCCTCCTGGCCCACCGTCACCTGGGCGACATCCACCTCAGGAAGGTTCACCACCACCTCCAGGCGGTTCAGATCCGCCAGGGTGATAGCCGGCCCACCGGTTCCCGCCGGACCACCCTCCACCACGTTGACCGCCGTGACCACTCCATCCACCGGCGCCACCAGCCGGGCCTGTTCCAAGCGCAGCTGAAGCTGCCGCACAGCGATCTCCGCCTGCTCCACCTGATACTGGGCCAGCTGGATATCCAGATTCGGATCCTGAGCCTGCAGGCGGATAAGGTTATCCCGGGCCTGAGCCAGCGCGGCCTCCGCCGCCTTCAACTGCTGGTCGCTGGGGCCGGATTGGGCTTTCTCATACTGAAGGCGGGCGATCTCTGTCTGCAGCTCCGCCTGGCCTACCCGCGCCTGCGCCAGCTGCAGATCCACCTGGGCGGAGCCGGGCATCCCGGCGGTCTTATCCCGGCTGAGCTGGGCCTGCCAGAGGGCGTTTTTGGACACCTCATAATTGAGCCGGGCGATCTCCAGATCCCGAGGGTCTGGGCCGGCTTTCAGAGCTTCCAGGCTGGCCTGAGCGTTCGCCAGCGCCGCCTGCGCCGCGGCCAGATCCGCCGGCCGCGAACGGGCAGTTGCCTGCGCCTGAGCCAGCCGGGCCTGGGCGATTTTCAGGTTGATCTGGGCGTTCTGCAATTGCAGTTCCAGATCCCGCGTATCCAGCTCCGCCAGGACCTGCCCGGCCTTCACCGAATCGCCGACCTGGACATATACTTTGCGGACCACCCCGGATTGCGGGAAAGAGAGATCGACCAGGGTATGCGGCTGAAGATTCCCCGAGCCGCTGACATAAACCTCCAGCGTATCCCGTCGAACCCGATAGACCGTGCTCTGTCCCTGCCCGCTCTGAGCCTCCGAAGAACGCGCACAGGCGGTGGCGACCACCAGGATCATGAGCAGAACCATCACCACGCCGGACGGACGCTTCATGACGAATGCCCTCATTGCAACTCCTCCTCCATCGGATAGCCGGCCTGGGGCCTGTGCCGACCCCAGCCATCTACCTTTCAGTGAATTGAGGCAGTCAGATTCTCCCCATCCCGCTGGGCGAAGCGCTGCCCGATCACCGACCGAGCCTCTCCTGAAAGCCCTGGATCAGCAGCTCCTTCTCCAGAGGGCTCAGGCGCGCCTCCGGATGCAACAGCCGGTAATCCGCCGGAGGCATGGTTCCGTTGCGGATCACCTGGGCGATCTCTTCCGCCAGGCGCGCTTTCCGCGATGCAGGAAGCTGGCTTAGATCCAGCTCCGAGAGGTTGAACGCCCGACGTCCCTCCTGGACATGGTTGACCGCCAGCCAAGAGGCCGGCGCGATCGCGGTATACCAGGGCCAGCGCGTCTCATTGCTATGACAATCCGCGCACGCCCGCTGCCATAAGGCCTGCGTCTGAGGCGAATCCCACTGCACCACCACGCGAGCAGGCGGGTTCGTGCGAGGCGCTGGGATGAGTTGAGCGATCAGAAGCAAGGCCATCGTCAGCCCCCCACCGCCCACAAGCGACCGCAGGCCTTCCCGCCGCCAATTTGAACCCAGGGCGACGCCCACCGCTTCTTCCGCCTCCGCCGGGCCTCGACGACCCCAGAGCCAGAGGACCCCTGCCAGCACGCCCAGGGCGACGAGCACTCCCCCGCCAGCGGCCATCGTCGATGTCGAGGGAAAGGCCCGGAACGGAAGCAAGCGTCCTTCTGACCCTGGACCGCTGGGAAAAGCCCCTTCCGGACGAGGGCCGGGTGGAAAGGCGCGCGGCCCGCCTTCTAAGGCACCGGGAGGTGCCGGGAAGGCCCTCCCCGGGGCTTCCGGGAAAGCTCCCTCCCCCAGGGGGCGACCGCGCCCGGCGAAGGCCGGCGCTGGACCGGTGGCTATTGCCAAGAGGAAGGCCATCAGAAACACTAGCCCGCCGACCAGTAGGCCCCCGATGGATACGCCCAGCAGCCCCCGCACCACGGTTCGAATCCGGCCTCCAATCCCCTGTCCCAACGCCGCGATGATCGCTCCAATCAGAGTGAGGGACGCGCTACCGGCAACCCATAAAATGGCAAAGGGCCCGGTCGTCCCGATCCCCAGCAGGAGCATCAGCAGGCCAAGGAGCAGGAGGGCCAGAGCGTAGCCCGGCAAAACGAACAGGAGCTTTCGAGGCCACGGCGCGGGCTGGAGAGCCATCCGCCCGGCGAGAAGCCCCACCGTGCCCAGCCAGGCCAGG
>NZ_JANWXB010000103.1 GCF_025055495.1 Thermoflexus sp.
GGGCGGTCGGCCAGATCCGGGATGCCAACCTGATCAAGCTGGCAGGCCTGCCGGGCGTGGTATCGGTGATCTCCACTGAGACTTATCGGCCAATGCCCGCGCCGGGCGAGGAGGAGTTCAAGCCGACCCGGCCCCAGCTAACGGCCGATCAGATTAAGACCATCCTTCAGAAGGGCGGCAAGAGGCTGTTGCGCCAGAAGCTTCGGGAGCTGCAACCCCAGCGAGCTCCCCGCCCTGAACCTCGAAGGGAGGGCTTTGCTCCCCCCGCTTCCGGAGGCCGTATCGCCCCCACCTCCGTGAAGGTGCGGGAGATCCACGGCGCTGGCGCTGCCCATACCAAGGGCTTCACCGGCACAGGGGTGATCGCTGCCGTGGTGGACACGGGGGTGGACTTCGGCCATCCGGACCTCCAGGGCACCCAGGCCCGCATCCCCTCCGGCCCCTACGCCGGCTGGCCCATGGCTTACAACACCCTATCGGGCATCTTCTACGCTCTCGGCTATCCCACGATTGGGCCTGATACTTACTGGGGCTGGGTCATGTGGACCTGGTATGCGCACACCCTGCCGGTGGTGAATCCGACCTGCACCGCAGTGACATGCACGGCGAACCTGAAGATCGACTTCGGCTCTGATGCTGGCTGGCCCTGGCCTCCGGTTACACTCACTTTCGTTTTCTCGAATACTTCGAAGAGCGGCCGGTATTACTACACGGTCCATCCGGATTTCTACCACCTAGTTGCTGGCTTTAACCTCGGCCTGGGCTATGCCGCCACCAACATCGCTCCTGCCGCCGTCCTCGTGGTCGACGAGACCACCGCTGGCGTCTACGATACCGTGTATGTGGATGTGGACTTTGACCAGCGCTTTACGGATGAGAAGCGCATGCGCAGGGGCGACGAGCTGGCCGGGGCGGATCTCTTCGATGCAGCAGGCGCCCCCGGGCCAGATGGGATCTGGGACCTTTCTGCAGGCATCCTGACATGGATCGCTGATGGCAGCAATCCGCCGCCGGGGGTCTCCATGCTTTATCCCGGTGTGCCTGTCCCCGCAGCCGGGCGCTTGATCTCCTTCGTGGGGGATGAGGACGGCCACGGCACCAGCAGCGCCAGCGAAATCGCTGCCCAGGGGATCATCACCGATCCCGAGTGGTTTGGCCCTATCAATCCTCTCTTCGCTGGCGCTGAGAACATTGGGGGCGCCGGCGGGCCGGTGCTGGCTGGGATGGCCCCAGGCGCGAAGATCGCAGCGTTCCAAAACGGGTTCTGGTTCCCCTTCGACTCCTGGACCCTCTCTGCGCTGGGCTTTGACGGCCAGCCCAACTCTGGAGACGAAGCACACATTGTGAACAACTCATGGGGAGCCAGCGCCACAATCAACGACGGCTGGGATGCTACCTCCCGCTTCGCCCACTGGCTCAACCGCAATTACGCGCCCAACACGGCCTTCTTAGTGGCGACCGGCAACGGCGGCCACGGTTACGGCACGGTCGTCGAGCCCGACGGCGGCTCCATCATCGATGTGGGTGCCAGCACGTCCTATGGCTCCCTGATCTACTTCGAGCTCGTGGAACCAGATCAGTTCACCTGGGGTGACGTCCAGCCGTGGTCCAACCGCGGGCCGGGCACCCTCGGCGACGTAGCCCCCGATGTGGTCGCGGTGGGTGCCTGGGGCACGGCGGCGCAGCCGTTGAACATTTATTACGGCAACGGCCAGGCCGCATATGACGCCTATGGCGGCACCTCTATGGCCACGCCGGTGGCAGCGGGCAACCTGGCCCTCATTTACCAGGCCTTCCGGGCCAAGAACGGCCGCTGGCCCACCTGGCAGGAGGCGAAGGCCCTCCTCCTCAACTCTGCCCGCGACCTGGGCTACGACGTCCTGACCCAGGGCTCCGGCAACGTGGACGCCGACCGGGGCACCGACATCGCCGCCGGGCGGAACTACGGCTTCTGGGTAGAGCCGGCCCAGTGGGTGGCCGGGAACTACCGGGGCCAGGAATATCCAGCTTTCCCGGCCATCATGCACCCCGGCGGGACGGCGGTCAAGACCTTCACGATTCGCAACACCTACACCGACACCTACTCTGTGAGCCTCTCCGACGCCGTCCTCCAGAGGGTGCACGAGGTCACCTTCACCCTCTCCTTCCCATCCTTCGGCCCGCCGCCCTTCACTCGCCCGACCTGGATCACGGACATCACTGATCTCATTGACACCTACGACCCGGACCTGGTGCGGGCCCAGGTAGTCTTCCCATATAGCGTGTTTGACACAGATTATGATTATTTCTCTGAAAACGGCTGGCGGGTCCTTTTCTATGACTGGAAGGACCTGAACGG
>NZ_JANWXB010000112.1 GCF_025055495.1 Thermoflexus sp.
TGGATGAAAATCGCCCGGAACGTCTTCATGGCTGTTCCGAACACGCTCAGCAGGATGCTTGCTCCCAGGATCACCCAGATGCTTCGCGAATACAGAGTCAATTCTTCCGCCCGAAGGATCTCGGTTGCTCCCATCTGTTACATCTCCCGCAAGCGCGGATTGAAGATGCGATCCAGAGCGAATCCTAACATAGCGAACCCCAGGCCGGTGATCATGAGGAGGAATGCGGGCTCCAGGACCCAGTAATACTGGCCCCTGTATGGGGCCCCGTTGGCCACCGCATTCTCGATCACTTTCCCCCAGGTGGGCAGAACAGGATCTCCTAAGCCGAGCACAGCCAGCGAAGCTTCCAAGAACACAAAGCTGGGCACTAGGATGATTAGGTTGGGGATCACCACCGGAAACACAGGTGGGATCAGATAGCGAAAGATGATCCGCCAGTTCCCCGCCCCATACGCCCGGGCGGCCTCGATGTAAGGCGAGTTGCGGACCTGGATGAAAATCGCCCGGAACGTCTTCATGGCTGTTCCGAACACGCTCAGCAGGATGCTTGCTCCCAGGATCACCCAGATGCTTCGCGAATACAGAGTCCCGATCATAATCAGGATCGGGAGGAAAGGAAGCATGAGGACCACATCGTTGACCCGTTGAATCAGATCGTCCCACAGTCCCCCGAACCAGGCGCCGATGGCCGCGATGATGACGGTGGTGAAGATGGTTCCGACTGCCGCCAGCAATCCGAAGGTCAGGGCGACTGGCGCCCCCCATAACAGGGCGATTCGTAAATCTCGACGGAGGTGATCGGTCCCGGCTAGGCCATACACCTTGCCATACACAACGAGTTCCGCATCGAATGTGGCCTGAGGCTCGAAAGCCAAGACGCGCACCTCAACCTGATAGGAGCCCTTAAGGGGCCTGGGGGCTCCTTGGAGATTGGGCGCAGTGAACAGCCCGGTGGACACCGGCAGATCACCGATCAGGCGGCGGACCCGTCGGGCCAGCGCCTCGTCCTGATCGAACCGGAAGCTCCCGCTAGGTCGAGCGCTGAACTCCCCGATCAGGATCTCCCGACCGTCTGGCGTGCGCCAAAGGATGGAGACGAATGGAGGCTTGGCCTGATACACCGCGTCATAGAACAGGTTGATTTCCGATGGGAAATCGTCCGCTTGGTATTCGAAGGCATAGAGTAAGGCGATTTGCTTGCCCCCTTCAACCGACCTTTCGGCTCGAGATACCTGACCGCGTCGGGAATCCAGGGCGATCGTTTCCGGCAGCTTCTCCCGCCGGAACAGATTGAACCAGGCCGGCGGGGCCGTGCGGGGCCTGGGCCGGCGGGGGGCCTGCCGGCGGGCCGGGCCGCCGGCACGCCCGGTGCGGTGCGCAGCATGGGA
>NZ_JANWXB010000148.1 GCF_025055495.1 Thermoflexus sp.
CCTTGACGGTGCTCCGGCCCCTAAAACCTCTGAGGGAGCTCGGAAGTTCCCCATGGCCTCAATAAATCCCCCTTCCCGAGGCTTCTTGGGCCCTGGAGAGGGGGATATGGTGGAGAAGAGGTCATCGACACTGTATCCCCCGTCCGCCAATGGTGCTGCACTACCGGCCGCCTGACCATCGTGAAGGATGCTCGGTTTGAGCGTTGGACATGGCCTGGAAACGGATCCTTGGCATCGATGCGAGCCGGACTACGATGGCCCATCCCACCGGAGTTGAACGCTATGCCCGGGCGGTCATTCGGGCGCTCATTCCCCTGGCGGAGACAGAAGGGGTGCAGCTCCGGTTATATTTCCGGGACCCCCCTCCCCACGGGCTTTTTCCGGATTCCCCATGGGTTGAGCATCGGGTGCTTTCCTTTCCCCGTTTGTGGACCCATCTTCGCCTCTCGTGGGAGATGGCCCGTCATCCGCCGACGGCGCTTTTCGTTCCTGCCCACGTGATCCCGCCTTACCACCCGCCGAGCGCTGTCACCATCCACGACCTGGGCTACCGGTATTTCCCCCAGACCCATCCGTTGCTTCAGCGGCTCTACCTGGATCTCTCCACCCGCTGGAGCGCCGCCGTCGCCCGTGTGGTGTTCGCCGATTCGCAGGCGACGAGGGCGGATCTCATTCGCTTCTACCGGGTTCGTCCGGAGAAAATCGCAGTGGCCTATCCCGGTTACGATCCCCCTCCGGTCCCCACGGATCCGGAGTCCATCCTTCATCGTTTCCGGATTCAACGGCCTTATATAATCTCTGTGGGAACCATTCATCCCCGGAAGAACTTCAGTCTTATCCTGCAGGTCATCGCCCGTCGGATCGCGAAGGGATGGGAAGGGCAGGTCGTGATTGTCGGCAAGCCTGGGTGGCCCGATCCGGCTTTCGAGCGCCTGAGCCGGGATCCGATTTGGGCGGGCCGCCTGATTCGGACGGGCTATGCGGACGACGAAAGCCGGGGCGCGTTGCTCAGCCAGGCGGAAGCCTTCCTGTTTCCATCGCTGTATGAGGGATTCGGCTTCCCCGTCCTGGAGGCTCAGGCATGTGGGGTGCCGGTCCTTTGTGCCCCGAACGGGAGCCTGCGAGAGGTGGCGGGGGAGGGTGCTCTCCTTCTCCCTCCTGATGATCCGGATCCATGGGTGGAGGCCCTGGATCGGCTCGCCTGCGATCCGGGTTTTCGCGCCGCGCTGATCGCCCGGGGCCATGCGAACCGAAAGCGGTTCTCCTGGGAGGCGTGCGCGCGGACGATCTGGGAATCCCTCCGCGAATTGCTGCGCCTCTGAATCCTTGGGGGCGTCCTTGCCTCGCGACCGATCATAACACGTAGCCCTTCTGTGAGTGCCTGTGAGGGAAAGGGAAGCTTTTCCCGCACAAGGAGAGAGGCTAAACAGCCGATCACACCGCTTATTCATCCAAAGCCCAATCCTTAGCCTGAAGCAGCAACGGGGAGGCAGCAATGTCTGGATGGAGGGAGCGGCTACTGGTTCTCAGCCTTTTCACGGTGGCTATGGCCTATGTGGAGAGCGCGGTGGTGGTGTATCTGCGGCAGGTATACCGGATCACCGACCTGCTACGGGATACCCCGGTTCGACCGGATCCGCTTACCCCGATTGAGCTGGGGCGGGAGGCTTCCACCTTGGTGATGCTGTTTACGGTGGGGTGGCTGGCCGGCCGCACCCATGCGGCGCGCTGGGGCCTCTTCCTCTATGCCTGGGGTCTGTGGGACATCTTGTATTACGTCTGGCTGCGGGTGTTCATCGGATGGCCAGCTTCCCTGGGGGATTGGGATCTCCTTTTCCTGATCCCTGTGCCGTGGTGGGGGCCGGTCTGGGCTCCGATGCTGGCTGCGGCCCTCATGATGGTGGTGGGCGCGCGAATGGCCCGCCGGAGCGAGGAGGGGTGGTCGATTCGGCTGGATGGGTTGTCCCTTGGGCTGGGAGGAGTTGGGGCCCTGATTGCGCTCTATACGGTGATGGCCCCTGCGCTGCATGCACTCCCCGGCGGGCTGGAAGCGATCGGCCGGGCTCGTCCGACAGAATTCCTATGGTGGCTTTACCTGCTGGGCTGGGGGCTGGTCGCCTTCGCAGGCTGGCGGGTCGCTCAGGGCCGGCCTTCGTAGCCTGCTCTATAATAGGAAGGGCTCGGGCCTGGGCATCGAGGGGCTGGGAAGTGTTCAGAATGATTTTTATCGCAAATTAAATTGCGCGCGAAATCCGTGTAACTTCTACCGAGAGATGGAGTGGGAACAACATTGATCCGAAAACCATCTTCCGATCATGGGCCCTCGTTGCCCCCGCATCTTTACGGAGAGGATTATTTTCTCTCCGCATGTGAGGGCTACGAGGAGTTTCTCCATACGCATGGGGAACATCTTTCCCGCAGGCTTCAGGCGGCCTTTTCGGTGGCCGAGGTGCGGCCCGGCATGCGGGTGCTGGATGTGGGTTGCGGACGCGGGGAGATCGTTCGCCATTGCGCCCGGTTGGGAGCTTGTGCCATCGGTGTGGATTACGCGGAAGCGGCCGTGCGGCTTTCAGCGGATCTCCTGCGGCGGGCGGGGGGGCTGCAAGCTCCAGCTGGCCTCGCTCAGGCAGACGCTAAATTCCTCCCCTTCGCCAGCTTGGTGTTCGATCGGGTGTTGATGTTCGATGTGGTGGAGCATCTCTTTCCCTGGGAGCTTCGCCTCGCCCTGCAGGAGGCCTATCGGGTCCTGAAACCGGGAGGGATGCTGGTCATTCACACCGCCCCCAACCGCTGGTATGATGCTTACGCTTACCCGCTGGTCCGGCTGGTCCGCACCCTCCAGGGCCTGGGACATCTGTATCCGCCGAACCCGCGCGCCCTGAATGTCCCAATTAATGAAGCGGTTCACGTGAACGAGCAGGGCCCGCTCGGTTTGTGGTGGGCGTTACGGCGGGCGGGATTCCGCCGGGTAAAAGTCTGGCTGACCACCCCGCCCCAGAACCGACAGGAGGGATGGATCCTTCGTGCCCTGCGCCACATCGCGTTTCGCTGGATCCCCTTCCGCTGGTTTTTTGAGCGGGAAATATTTGCAGTTGCCGTTCGGCCCGAGTAACGCAGAGGTTTTCGGATGATGGGACAGGTGGATTCGCCGCCCGCCCCGCCACCTGAACTTTTTCCGCAACGGTTCAGGCATGGCCGATCGGGTTTCGATCTTAAGAGGGATTTTCAGGCGGCCTCATCCGCGCTCCGGATCTTGACGATGAGGAGGCGTTCGGTGGGATCCCAGGGCTTCTGGTTTCTCACCGCCGGGCCTTACATGCCTAACCCATCTCTGGTGGGTGAGGAACGGGCGGAGGTGGCCATCCTGGGGGCCGGTTTCTCCGGCCTTTCCTCTGCCCTCCATTTGAAAGAGGCGGAACAGGGATTGCGGGTGGTGGTGCTGGAGCAGGGATTTGTGGGCTATGGGGCCAGCGGACGGAATGCGGGTTTCGCCATGACCCTTTTCGGCCTCACCCTCTCCGTGACCGCCATGCGCTTCGGTCGCCAGGCTGCGGCGGAAGCTCATCATTATATGGAGCGGGCAGTAGATTACGTGGGGGAGCTGGTGGCTCGCTACCGCATCGATTGCGACTATGAGCGCCCGGGTTTCCTGCGGGTGGCCACTTCCCCCGCTTACGTCCGGCGGATCCGGAAGGAGATCGAGCTCGCCCATCGCCTCGGGTTGAGGGGGATCGAGTGGCTGGACGCTGCGGCGGTTCGAGAGCAGGTCAACTCCCCGCTTTATCTGGGCGCATGGTGGGAGCCTCGTTGCGCCCTTCTGAACCCCGTGAAATACGCTCGCGGCCTGAAGCGGGCGGCCGAGGACCTGGGGGTATGTATCTATGAAGGAACCCCAGTCCTCTCCATTGAGCGTCGTCCGGACGGCTTCCTCTTACGTGTTCCTCAAGGGGCTGTATGGGCGGAGAAAGTTGTGTTCGCTACGAATGCATACTCTCATCTGTTACCTCTTCTCCGACGCAAGCAGGTTCCCGCCTTCACCTATATCGTGTTAACTGAGCCGCTTTCTGCGGATCAACTCGAACCCATCGGCTGGCGGAACCGGCAGGGGATCGAGGACGCCCGCAACTTGGTGCACTATTATCGTCTGACTCCGGACAATCGATTGTTAATGGGCGGAGGCGACGTCGGCATTCCCTTTGGGAAGCAGATGGATCTGGATGAGAATGAACGGGTTTTCCAGGAGCTGGAAGCTTACATCCCCCGGGTTTTCCCATCCTTGCGAGGGGTGCGAATCGAACATCGATGGGGTGGTCCGGTCTCCGTGACCATGGATATGGCCCCGGCCATCGGCTTCCTGGGGGATCACCGGGCTGTTTACGCCCTGGGATGCATCGGCCACGGGGTTGCCCTGGCTACCATGAACGGCCAGATTGTGCGGGATTTGATCCTGGAGCGCCGGACGGCCCTGACGGATCTTTTCTTCGTGAACCGGGGGGTGATCCCCTGGCCTCCCGAGCCCATCCGGTTTGCCCTCGGTCATCTCATCCGGGGTTATATGCGGCTGGAAGATCGAATTCTGGATCGGAAAGCGCGCTGAGGGAAAAGCTGGTGCAACCCATGGGATCAGGAAGCAGCCCGCCTGCCTCCAAAGGCTCTTTTCTTCCCCCTCCACGGGTAAGAGGGGGAAGAAAACATATCGTTCACAGGGAGAACGCCTCGATCGCCGGTAGAATGAAGGAGATTAGATGGGTGATGCGATATGGGGAAAGAGCCGCGGATTGAGGATCTCGAGCGAGCGCTGGCCCTCAAACGCCGGGAGATCCGATTGAAGCGCTGGATCCGGGAGGGACGTCTGCCCGTCGAGTCGTCCTCTCCTGTTCTGACATCGGAGGCTGTGAAACCCCAGCCGCTCCCTCCGGATCTCGTCTATCATCCCGAGGTGGAATGGGAGGAGCGTCGGCCCTGGATTCGAATCCGTTTCCCCCGCTTTGCGTGGTCTGCTTGGCGGGATCGCTTGCTGTTGGCGGTGGAGATCGCGGCCGTGGTGGGCGCCGTGGTGTTGCTCCTGCTTTCCTGGCAGACCATACGGGGATTACAGCCGGAAGCGGCCGCCGCCCGGGCCACCTCCACGCCGACGCCTTTGATTCAGGCGGTGGTTCTGCCGGGCGGACATCGCCCGCCGACAGCGCCGGGAGGGCCCGCTCCGAATCCCGATGAGATCCCGGAGCACCTGAGGGCGCTGGTGGCGGCGCTTCCCACGCCGGCGCCGATCACCCCCAGCCCTCGCAGCCCAACCCGCATCGTGATCCCGGCGATCGGCGTGGATGCCCCCGTTGTTCCAGGAACCGATTGGGAGGCGTTGAAGAAAGGCGTGGGCCATCATCCAGGGACAGCCAATCCGGGCGAGCGGGGGAATATGGTGCTGGCAGCCCATAATGACATCTATGGGGAGATCTTTCGCGACCTGGAGAAACTCCGGCCGGGCGACGAGATCTGGGTTTACGCCGGAAGCCGGGCCTATCGGTATGTCGTGATCCAGAAGCAGATCGTCCTTCCCACCCAGGTGGAGGTCATGGCGCCAACCCGTGACCCGGTCGTCACCCTCATTACCTGTTATCCTTATCTGGTGAACACCCATCGGCTGGTGGTGGTGGGTGAGCTTCGATAAGAGGAGAACAGGGGGGCTTGGGAATCTTTATCAAATCCAATCGGTGATTTGCGGAATCAGACGAGGTTTCCGGGGATGTCCGGGCTGGATGTGGGGATTGTCATCGTGAACTATAACACGCGGGAATTGCTCCGGCGCTGCCTCCAGACGGTGCGAACCAGTCAGGGGGTGTCTTTTGAAGTCTGCGTCGTCGACAACGCATCGACGGATGGTAGCCCGGACATGGTGGAGCAGGAGTTCCCCGAAGTTCGGGTGATCCGCAGTCCGGTGAACGGTGGCTATGCTTATGCCAATAACCTGGGGCTGCGGTTCTTCGGATTTGGGATTCCGAACACGGAGCCCAGACCGCGCTATGCCCTGTTGCTCAACCCAGACACCGAGGTGTCGTCGGACGCCCTGGCCCGGATGGTGGCCTTCATGGACGCCCATCCCGAGGCTGGGGCGGCCGGTCCCAAGATCGTTCGACCCGATGGTTCCCTGGACCTGGCCTGCCGTCGTAGTTTCCCCACCCCCGAGGTTGCTTTTTATCGGTTCTCCGGTTTGAGCCGGCTGTTCCCAAAGAGCCCGCGGTTCGCCCGATACAACCTGACCTTTCTCGATCCGGATCAGACTTATGAGGTAGACTCTGTGGTAGGTGCTTTCATGATGGTGCGCCGTGAGGCAATTGCCCAAGTCGGGTTGCTGGATGAATCGTTTTTTATGTATGGAGAAGATCTGGATTGGGCGTATCGCATCAAACAAGCGGGATGGAAAATCTATTATTATCCTGAAGTCGTTGTCCTGCACGTCAAGAGGGCATCCAGCCGGATGAGCCCGCGAGCCCGATATGAATTCAATCGGGCGATGTGGATCTTTTATCGAAAGCATTATCGGCAGGCCACGCCGGGCTGGTTGGATTTCCTCGTGCGAGCCGGCCTGGTGTTGAAAGGCGGCTGGCGGTTGTGGGTGGAGATGCGACGGGATTTAAAGAACGCGACTCATTAACTACCCCATTGCTGGTGAGGTTTCGAACGGGGGACGGGCCACCTCAGGCGGCAACTGATCTTCCCCTGCAGCGTCGCGAAGCGGAGGGGGAAAAGGGAGAGGAGAAGGGAGGCTGAAGAATGAGCCGCAAGCGCGCTCGTTGGGTGTTGAATGCCCTCTTGCTCTTCAGCGATCTGGGATGGGCCGCTCTTGCTTTTTACGCGGCTTACCAGGTCCGGGCTCAATTGCCCTGGCCTTATCCGCCCCAGGGCATCGGGCGATTTGAGAGATATCTGCCGATGATGGGCGTTTTGTTGGGGTGGACAGTGGTGATGTTTTTCCTCCACCGTCTATACCATCTGAGGCGGGCGACCTCTCGCCTGGATGAGATCTCCCGGGTTGCAGGCGCCTTCTCTCTTGCGATGATCTTCACCGTTGCCACGGTCTCCCTGGTTTTCAAAGAGACCCTCCTCGCTTTCGACTATCCGCGGGCGATGATTTTCTACGCCTGGATCCTGGGCATCTTGCTGATCAGCACCGGGCGGATGCTCCTGCGCCTTCTGTGGGGAGCCTTGCGTGCCCGGGGTTGGGATCGCAGCCGCATGTTGATTGTGGGGACAGGGGAGGCGGCGGAAGCGGTGATCCGCCGCATCCAGGGCGCCCCGTGGTTTGGCTACGAGGTGATCGGCGTGGTGGCCTTACATAGTAACGGCGTGACCCAAGTCGCAGGGATCCCCGTCATCGGAACCGCTGAGGATCTCCCGGATCTGGTCTACGCGCGGGACGTGGATGAGGTGCTCATCGCTGTCCCAGAAGCCCCGCACAGCGAGGTGTTGCGTCTGATCTCCCTCTGCGAGCGAAGCAATCTTTCCATCAAGATTTATCCGGATATTTTCCAGCTGATCGCCACTCAGCCCTCCCTGGATGATCTGGGCGGGTTGCCCTTGTTGACGGTGCGGGATGTGGCCCAGCGGGGCTGGAAGCTGGTGCTCAAGCGGGCAATGGATATCGTGGGAGCCAGCATCGGGCTGATCCTGCTCTCCCCGCTGATGCTGTTGATCGCCATCCTGATTAAGCTGGATTCGCCTGGACCGGTGTTCTATGTTCAGGAGCGCATGGGGCTGGATGGGCGACCCTTCCTGATGTTGAAGTTCCGATCCATGCGAGCCGATGCGGAGAAGGAAGGGCCAGGATGGACACGGCCGGATGACCCGCGGCGGACCCGGGTAGGGGTGATCCTGCGGCGGCTCAATCTGGATGAGCTGCCGCAGCTGATCAACGTTTTG
Source organism: Thermoflexus sp. (assembly GCF_025055495.1). Lineage (GTDB taxonomy): Bacteria > Chloroflexota > Anaerolineae > Thermoflexales > Thermoflexaceae > Thermoflexus. The sequence continues at coordinate 7,918 of NZ_JANWXB010000148.1, forward strand.
CTGGGGGATATGAGCCTGGTTGGTCCTCGCCCGGAGCGCCCCGTTTATGTCGAGCAATTCCGGCGGGTGATCCCTCGCTATATGGAGCGCCATCGGGAGAAAGCGGGGATCACCGGCTGGGCCCAGATCAACGGCTTGCGGGGGGATACTTCGATTGCAGAGCGGACCAAGTATGACCTGTGGTATGTGGAGAACTGGTCCCTGTGGTTGGATATCAAGATCCTCCTGCGCACGCTGGTGCAGACGCTAACCTTCCGCAGTCCGAACGCTTATTGAGATAGACAGCTTTCCGGGCTTTTCCTCGATGTCCCAACCTGCAGGGGTTTAGGGCGGGCTACCGAAGGCAGCCTCGCCCGCCCAAAGAGTCCGCGGGAAGGGGGGATAAAGGGGAGAGGGCCCCTGGTGTCATTCCTCCTCGTCTGTCCGCAGCGAAACACTACCGGCCTCAGTTGGAGAGGGAAATGAGGGATCGATCGATGGATAGGGCCATTGCGCGCTTACAAGATCGGTTGCGTCCCGATCAGATGTCGGTTCATCTGGCGGAACGGTTGGTTTATGGGTATGACGCCACGTGGGCGGAGGGGTTACCGGATGTAGTGGTTCATGCGGAATCCACCGCGGATGTGGCCTGGGTGCTTCGCATAGCCAATGAGCTGGAAGTGCCGGTGATCCCGCGGGGGGGAGGAACCGGATTAGCGGGAGGGGCCGTGCCAATTGGGGGAGGGATTTGCTTGAACCTGGCCCGAATGAATCGAATCCTGGAGATCGATCCGGCGGATGGGGTTGCGATCGTTCAGCCCGGGGTGATCACCTATGCGCTTCAGAAAGCTGTGGAGGCTTATGGGCTGTTCTATCCCCCGGATCCCGCATCGTTATATATGTCCACGATAGGGGGCAATGTAGCGACCAATGCAGGAGGGCCGCGCTGCCTGAAATATGGGGTGACGCGCGATTATGTGCTGGGACTGGAAGTTGTCATTCCGGGTGGGGACGTGTTACGGTTGGGTGGTCGGGTGATGAAGGATGTATCGAGCTATGATCTTAAACATCTTTTCATCGGCTCGGAAGGAACGCTGGGGGTGATTACAGAGGTGACGGTTCGCCTGTTGCCGCGGCCGCCGACGCTGGGGGCGCTGGCGGTGGCTTTCGATCGTCTGGAGTCCGCATGTGAAGCGATCGTGGCGATCTTAAGCGCTGGGGTATTGCCATTAATGGCAGAGCTCATGGACCAAGGGGTGATGCGAGCGGTAGAAGCGTTTCATCCTTACGGACTCCCTGTTGAAGCGGAGGCCCTCTTATTGCTGGCAGCGGATGGAGAAGAAGAAGCCGTGCGGATCGATCTTACCCGCATGATCCAACAGGTTCAGGCCTTTGGGGGCCGCGTAGTTCGCATAGCCACAGACACCGAATCCGCCAACGATCTCTGGGAACCCCGTCGCCAAGCTTCCCCTGCCATCGCCCGACTGGCCCCCTATAAACTCAGCGAAGATATCACCGTCCCGCGCTCCCAGATCCCTCAAATGGTCCGACATATTCAACGAATTTCTCAGGAAACCGGCGTACCTGTTGTGCTTTACGGGCATATCGGGGATGGAAATCTGCACCCTACGCTGCTTTGCAGTCGCCAAGATCCAGAAGAAATGAGCCGAGTTGCCCAGGCCGCCCTCCAAATCTTTCACACCGCCCTGGAACTGGGAGGCGTTCTCTCCGGGGAACACGGCATCGGAGTGTTGAAACTGGATCTTATACTTCAGGCTTTTCCACCTACTATAATCGAAAAGCTCCGGGCAATTAAATTTCTCTTTGATCCAAAAAACATCATGAACCCTGGCAAAAAGCTTCCGCCTATCTGAGGAGGAAATATGACAACACTGCAAAGAGGAGATCACGCCCCTGTTCTTATCGGATGCACTCTGGACGGACAACCCTACCTGGAACAACCCGAAGGAACTCTAACCGTCCTGGTCTTCTTCAAAGAATCATGTCCAACTTCCCGCCTGATTCTGCCGCGCTTGGAGAATCTCCACCGCGCCTATCCTCGTTCGGGATGGCGATTGCTTGGGATCGGGCAGGACACCCCTCAGATTCTTCAGCAACTCAGCCGAGAACTCCGTCTATCTTTCCCAATCCTGGCCGATCATAACTTCACCAGCTCCGCCACCTACCGTCTGACTCATGTCCCCACCACCTTCCTGATTGACCCCCAAGGTCGGATCCTCCATATTTTAGTAGGTTTTGCTCGGGATGAATTAGAAACAATCTCCCGACAAATCGCTCAAAAGTTCAACGTCCCATTTCAACCAATCACTCAAGAGGAAGATCCGGTCTTTCGACCTGGCTGAGTTTCAGCCCACCTGGAGCCTCGGTGAGGCTCTCCAAGATCTCTGAGAGCAATAAGGAGAAGGTCGTAAAAATGAAAGCATCCAATCGGGAACAGCGCCTGGCTCTGTTCGTTCACTGCCTTCAGGAACTCCTCCACGCCCCATCGGGAAGCGCCATTGTCTTCGAAATCCCAGGACACCCTCTGGCATATGTCCAATTCGAGCGAACCCCCGAGGGGCTTAAAGGGGAGGTTTGTAGCGGAAACTGGGGCCCTCGCAAAAAAGCCCATCCTCTCTCATCCACTATGCTGAACCGCCTGCGCGCCATGGGATGGCAAATCCCCCCACGCCTCCGGGAAAATAACCCAAGCAAAACCTTCACCGAGGAAGATCCTTCGGCCATCGCCGAGGAGATCGAACAAATCTTCCTGGAAATCTTCCTATGCTCACCCGACTACACCGTTCGAACGGAGGGCGTGCTTCAAAGCCCAGAGAAAAAACATCCTGAAAGCCTCTAACTTTGCCCGGACACCTCGGTTCGATAGGCGCCAGGCTAGAAGCCCAGATAGAAGGCCCCGAAGTGTGGTAGAGTAATGCTTAAGCCAGGAACCAGGAGGAACTCCCATGCGAATTCTGGTGGTGATGGCTCATCCTGACGACCCCGAATTCGCAGCAGGAGGCACCATCGCCCGATGGATCCAGGAAGGCCATGAAGTGATCTACTGCCTCGCCACTCGCGGCGAAAAAGGGAGCAATGATCCGATGATGACTCCTGAACAACTTGCCACCATCCGCGAGAAGGAACAACGCCAAGCCGCCGCCACACTGGGGGTGCGAGAGGTGATTTTCTTAAACTACGCGGATGGGGCCCTCGAGCCCAACCTTGCCCTGCGACGCGACATCGTGCGCCTGATCCGCCGCTATCGACCTGAGATCGTGGTGACCATGGACCCACAAACCCTGATCCGAGGCAATCGCTACATCAACCACAACGACCACCGAGCCATCGGATTAGCCACCCTCGATGCCATCTTCCCGGCTGCAGGGAACCGAATGTATTTCCCCGAACTCCTGCAGGAAGGACTGGAACCTCATCAAGTGCGAGAGATCTATCTCTCCACGACCGAATACGCCAACCACTGGGTGGACATCACCGACGTCTTCGCGCTGAAGATGGCCGCCCTCCGGTGTCACGCCAGCCAGATCCGGGACTACTCCGCTCTGGAACAAAGGCTACGAGAACGACTTCGACACCAAATCGATGGCCGGGAAATCCTCGCCGAAAGCTTCCGGCGCATCATCCTGGAGGGATAGGAGCACCATCCATGTGGACCATCCAGTGCGCCCGATGCCAGCGAGTCGCCACCTATAATCCCGCCCAATGGCGATGCGCCTGCGGCGGCCCATGGGAGCTCCCCCGTCCGCTTCCCTTTCATCATCAAGCCATCCGCCCTCACCGGCCTGGAATCTGGCGCTATGAGGAGCTCTGGCCCTTCCAGCGAGATCCAATCACCCTCGGCGAGGGATGGACACCCCTGATCCCTCTATCCTCTTTCGATCCCCGATTGTGGGTTAAACTGGATTACATAATGCCCACTGGCTCATACAAAGACCGAGGGACAGCAACCGGCTTAAGCGCCCTGCACGAAATGGGAGCCCACCATGTGATGGACGATTCCTCAGGAAATGCTGGGGCCTCCCTGGCCGCCTACGCTGCCCGTGCCGGCCTCCAGGCCACCTTATTCGTGCCTGCGCACGCTTCGCCAAACAAGAAAGCCCAGATGCGTGGGATGGGCGCCCATCTGGTCGAGGTCCCAGGCTCCCGCGCACAGGCTACCGCAACCTTATGGCAGGCCCTGGAAACCGAAGGGATCTACGCCAGCCATGTCTATAATCCATTTGTGTTGCTAGGCCTGGCTGCTGCCGCCTGGGAGATCTGGGAGCAACTGGGACGGGCTCCAGACGCCGTGATCACCCCCCTGGGTCATGGGATGCTTTTTCTGGGCCTCTTCCTGGGTTTTGAAGCACTTCAAGCAGCAGGTTACATCGATCAACCTCCCCGACTCTACGGTGTCCAGGCCGCCGCGTGTGCCCCGCTGGCTCAGGCCTTCGCCACAGGCCTGGAAGCACCCGCGCCTGTCGAAGAGGAAGAAACCATCGCCGAGGGAGTTCGCATCGTAGCACCCCCACGCGGCCGAGAAATCCTGCAAGCGGCCCGGGCCACCGGAGGCGCCATTTTAGCGGTTCAGGAATCCGAAATCCGAATGGCACAGGATCGCCTGGCTCGACAGGGATTATTCGTGGAACCCACAGGCGCTCTGGCCATGACCATCTGGCCCCAGATCCTTCGAGAGACAGATCGCATCATCGTGCTCATGCTCACAGGGAGCGGTTTGAAAAGCCTCGGTTAAAAGAGAAAAGGTCGGATGAAATCCGCTGTTCCCAATGCTCCCTCCTCCTCCCACATACCTCCAATCGACCCACGCTCTTCACGAAGGAAAAGCACAGCATCGCTACACCCCTCCTCTTCTCTCCATCCCCGAGGGAAGAGGCAGGGCCACTTTCAGTGGCCCCATCCCCCAGAGGATCCCATATCATCTGGATACACCACCCCAGATATCAAAACCCCGCCGGGGGGAGAGCAGACAAACCGCTCGCTATCATTATTACGAATAAGAAAGCCCAAGGACTCACAGGACGAGGAATCGCGCGAATGGATTCCCACCCTGCCAGCGCATGGATCACAATGAAAGATCTTCCGGAAAGCGAGCGACCCCGGGAGCGCCTGATCCAACATGGGCCTGCGATTCTCTCAGCCGCAGAGCTCCTCGCGATCCTGCTTCGAACCGGCCGGCGAGGGGAGAACGCGCTCTACCTGGCCCACCGGTTGCTCCAGAATTGTGGAGGACTGGCTGGGCTGGCCCGAACCCCTGCTCACGAACTGGCCCGAATCCCGGGCGTTGGCCTAGCCAAAGCAGCCCAGATCCAGGCCGCCCTGGAACTGGGCCGTCGAGTCGCCGCCGCCACGCCTGAAGAACGCCCTCCGGTGCGCTCCGCCCACGATGCTTATCTCCTGCTGGCCGATATGGCAGATTTAGAGCAGGAGACCCTCCGGGTCCTCCTGCTGGATACCCGGGGGCGCGTCCTCGCTATCCCCACCATCTACGTGGGCAACGTCAACACCACCTTGGTAAGGCCGGCAGAGATCTTCCGCGAGGCCATCCGGCGCAACGCCGTTTCCCTGATCATCGCCCACAACCATCCCTCGGGGGATCCTGCGCCATCTCCAGAGGATATCGCTCTCACGCGAGATCTTGTAGCAGCTGGACGACTGTTAGGGATCGGGGTACTGGATCATCTGATCATCGGGCGGGGTCGATACACCAGCCTGCGGGAACATGGGGTTGCATTCCATACGCCATAGAACTTTATAAAAATTGCGCAACGACTTCCCAATTGGTCAAATCACACATCCATAGCACCTCAAGAGCAGACCGGCCATGGGGTAGGGGCTGCTGGAGCCGGGGAGGCCCTAACAGTCCCTCCCCACGAATCACGAAAGAGGGGCTTTTGGGGTCTGGGAAGGCCAACGAAGGTAACCTTCCCAGACCCAAAAACTCTTCGAGCGAATGGATGCCGTAACAAAAAAACAAAGGGGCGGCACACCTCTGGATGCGCCGCCCCGAACATCAAAGGCCAGGGACTGCAGGAGGCAACCCCCACCGCTCGCGAGTGAACCCCTTAACGGGTTTCGATACGCATCGCGCGCTCCTTCAGGGCCGCCTGGGCCGCCGCCAGTCGGGCCACCGGGACCCGATACGGCGAGGCGCTCACGTAATTGAGGCCGATCTCATGGCAGAACTCAATGGAGGATGGATCCCCACCGTGCTCGCCACAGATCCCCACTTCCAGATCCGGCCGGGTGCGACGGCCCTCCTCCACGGCGATGCGCATCACCCGCCCCACGCCCTTGCGATCCAGCACCTGGAAGGGATTCTCCGGAACGATCTTTTCCTCCAGATAGCGCAGGAGGAACTTGCCCTCCGCATCATCCCGGCTGATTGCCCAGACCGTCTGGGTCAGGTCATTTGTTCCGAAGGAGAAGAACTCCGCCACCTGCGCCAGCTCCCCAGCCAGCAGAGCCGCCCGGGGGACCTCAATCATGGTCCCAAACTTGTATTCGATCTCCATCCCCTCGCGGGCCATCACCTCCCGGGCGATTTCATCCACGATCTCCCGGACGATCTGGAGCTCCTTCACATCCGCACTCAGGGGGATCATGATCTCCGGCTTCGGCGTGATGCCCCGCCTCTTCACGTTGCAGGCCGCCTCGAAGATGGCCCGGACCTGAAGCCGAATGATGTCCGGATAAAGAATCCCCAACCGGATGCCTCGAAGGCCCAGCATGGGGTTCATCTCTCGCAGGGCATTCACCGCCCGCAGAAGCGCCTCCTTCTCCGCCAGCTCCTCCTCCATCTGCTTGAGGGACTTCTCACCCTTGCGCGGACGATAGCCTTTGATCTTACGGCGTTCCTCTAAGCGCGTCCGCAACTCCACGACCTCAGCCAGGAGCTCCTCATAGCGCGGCAAGAACTCATGCATCGGAGGATCAATGAGGCGGATGATCACCGGCAGGCCGTCCATCACTTCAAAAAGACCCTCAAAATCCTTGCGCTGCACCGGCAACAAGCGATCCAGAGCCTTACGATAAGCCTTGACCGCCTTGGAAGTCCGAACCAGACGCTCCGCCTCCCGGAGAGCCTTCTGAGCCTTCGGATCCTCCGGACGGGCCTGAACGGCCTGCTGAGCCGCCCGGAGCTGATCCATCAGACGCTGAGCCTCGGGGGCGTTCAGGATCATCTGACGCACATGAGGCAAGCGATCCGTCTCAAAGAACATATGCTCCGTGCGAGTCAGGCCAATGCCCTCCGCACCGAACTCCCGGGCCTTGCGGGCATCCCGCGGGTAATCCGCGTTGGCCCAGACCTGCAGACGGCGGAACTCATCGGCCCAGGAGAGAAGCTCCGCCAGCTCCCGCTCCTCCGCCAGGTTGGGATCAATCGTAGGGATCTGGCCCGCGAAGACCTCGCCGGTGCTTCCGTCGATGGAGATAAAATCCCCTTCGCGGATCACCCGACCGTTGGCGGAGAACTGCTTGCGCTCCAGATCGATCTGCAGCGCCTCGCAACCCACCACGGCCGGCTTGCCCAGACCGCGGGCCACCACCGCCGCGTGGGAAGTCGCCCCGCCACGCTGGGTGAGAATACCACGGGCGGCGATCATCCCGTGGACATCATCCGGGGTGGTCTCGGGGCGCACCAGGATCACCGGCCGGCCATCGCGGCCCCAGGCCTCCGCCGTGTCCGCATCGAAGACCGCATGGCCGGTGGCCGCACCCGGGGAGGCATTCAAGCCTCGGGCCAGCAACTCCCCTTTCTCTCGAGCTCGCTCCTTGGCCTTCTCATCGAAGCGCGGCAGGAGGAGCTGGTTGATCTGATCGGGCTCCACCCGCATCACCGCCTCTTCCCGGGTGATCAGGCCCTCATGGGCCATGTCCACCGCGATCTTGACGGCCGCCTTGGCCGTGCGCTTGCCTGTGCGGGTCTGAAGCATCCAGAGACGACCGCGCTCGATGGTGAACTCCAGATCTTGGACATCCCGATAATGCCGCTCCAGCAGAGCAGCCACCTCCAAGAACTGGCGATAGGTTTCCGGCATCATCTCCTCGAGGCTGGGGTAGCGCAGACGACGCTCCTCCTCGGAGATGCCATGCTCTCGAGCCCACTCCTGAGAAGCCTTCTTCGTGATCTTCAGAGGCGTGCGGATCCCAGCGACCACATCCTCGCCCTGGGCATTCGGGAGATACTCTCCATAGAGCTCCTTCTCACCGGTCGCCGGGTTGCGGGTGAAGGCCACGCCGGTGGCCGAGTCGAAGCCCATATTCCCGAAAACCATCGTCTGGACGTTGCACGCTGTGCCCAGATCGTGGGGGATCTTATAGAAATTGCGATAGTCCACCGCCCGCTTGCCGAACCAGGAATCAAAGACCGCGCGGATCGCCTGGCGCAGTTGCTCCAGGGGCTCCTGGGGGAATTCCTCCTCCAGCTCCCGGCGGTAAAGCGCCTTGAATTCCTCCACGATGTCTTTCAGCATCTCCGCCGTCAGATCCGTATCCTGCTTGCCCTTCGTCTTCGCCTTGTAGCGGTCCAAAATATGCTCAAACTTCTCGCCGGAGATGCCTTTGACGATACGGCCAAACATCTGAATGAGGCGCCGATAGGCATCATAGGCGAAGCGCTCATCGCCCGTCTGAGCGATCAGGCCATGAACCGTCTCATCGGTCAGCCCGACATTGAGGACCGTATCCATCATGCCGGGCATGGAGAATTTGGCGCCTGAACGCACGGAGACCAGCAGGGGATTGGCGGGATCCCCGAAACGGCGGCCCACCTGCTCCTCCACGCGATGGAGGGCCTCCAGGACCTGCTCCCACATTCCTTCGGGGAACTGCTTGCCTGCGGCGAAGTAGGCATTGCAAGCTTCTGTGGTGATGGTAAAGCCTGGCGGAACCGGAAGGCCCGCGCCCGCCATCTCTGCCAGCCCCGCGCCCTTGCCGCCCAGGAGATCCCGCCGACGCTCCGCCGGGATCTCCCGATAGCCTTCCTCGAAGAGATAGACCCATTTCTTCATCACCGCTTCCTCCGGATAGCAGGGTCGGGGAACAGTTGGCAACAAGTTTCAAAAAAAGATGATACCCTATATGAGGGATTTCAGCAAGTTCCCCTTCCCCTTTTTCGCTGGGACCATATAGTGAAATTTTTCACAAATGGGTTGCAGGGCTTTTACCCTAACCAGCAGAGAGAAATCAATGAAACGCATTGAGCTTCTCGGCCTGTTCCTGGTCGCTTTGCTCTACGTGGCTGCGACGGTCTGGATCCTGACCGGCCATGCACCGATCGATTACCCGGCTTATGCCATGGCCGCATGGGGCTTCCACCGGGGCGAGGCCGTTTATCGCTGGGAGGAAGACGATTACGCCCGGGCTGCAGCGGCGCTGGGGTTCTCTCATTACGCGCCTCCCTATCGCTACCCGCCCCTCACAGCGTTGTGGACGCTCCCTTTGCTGGGACTCCCGGATCGAGGAGTAGGGATATGGATAGCCCTGCAGGCCGCCTGTGCGTTGCTGACCGCGGAGACGCTGGCGCGATCCTTTGGGGATTCCAAGCCGACGACGCGGCTCCTCGTCCGGCTCGGTGTAGGATTCTTCACCCCGTTCCTCACCAGCCTCTATGCCGGCCAGGTCAACCCTATGGTCACACTGCTGATCGCGCTCGCGATCCGGCTGATCGGACAGGGTCAGGAGGGAAGGGGAGGGGTCCTGCTGGGGCTCAGCCTGATGCTGAAGCCGCTGGCCCTCGGGATCGTGGGCCTTCTGCTCTGGGAAGGGCGATGGAAAGCCCTGGCCGGGCTCCTCCTGGGCATCACACTGGCTTTGGGGATGAGCGTCCTGGCTTTCGGCGCGCCGGCGATGGGGTTCCTCCACGCCTCCCTTCCCATCACCGGCAGCGCGTATCCTCCGGCCCAGAACCTTCCTTCTCTGGCCATTCGCTGGGGGACCCATCATCCCTACGGGTTCGCCCTGGCGGATGCGCCCACGATGGCTCGATGGGCCGGACTGGCCCTCTCTGGGTTGCTGATCCTTCTGACGCTGATCGGGTGGGGACGGCCAGGAGCGCCCCGACCGCTTTTCGAGGTCCGCGCTGCATGGGCGCTGACCGCCACCTTCCTGGCTAACCCGGGGACATGGTATCATCACGGCACTGTGCTCAGCGTGGGTCTCGCTGTGCTCCTGCATCGTGCCAGTAGGCACTCCAGAATATGGTGGGCTGCTCTGGCCACCAGCGCCGGTGCCATCGCCCTGTGGGGATGGGCCTGGCATGCCTTTGTCGGCTGGACCCCGCTGCTGGATCTGGCCACCCTGGGAGCGCTGGGATTATGGATCCTGCTGGCTCGGGAAAGGGGAAATGAGCGAGCGACGTGATCAGGTGGCGTTGCTAACGCTCTGGATAGGAGTGTTGCTCCTCCTCTTCCGACCCCATCTGCACGGGATGGACACCGTCGCCTATTTCTCATGGCTTCGATCGGCGATTATCCAGGGAAGCCTCGATGTCAGCGATGAGTTCGAGCGATTTGGATATCTTTCCGAGCGGGAACGATCTCCCACCGGCTACCGTATTAATGAGTGGCCGATTGGGCCCGCGCTGCTATGGTCCCCCTTCTTCCTCGCCGCCCATTCGCTTGTCCACGTCGCCCATGCCGTGGGGATCCCCATCCCAGCGGACGGCTACAGCTTGCCGTATCGGGTGTTCCCCGCCTTGGGATCAGCCCTCTATGTCCTGATCGGCCTGGAGCTCCTCCGCCGCATGGCCAGCCGGGTCGCCTCATCCGCTGTCGCTTTCTGGGCAACGATCACCGCCTGGCTGGCCTCGCCGCTGATCTTTTATATGTCGGCTCATCCCTTTATGGCCCACGCGGTGGATTTCTTTATGAACGCCCTGTTCTGGTGGAGATGGATGAAAGCTGATCCTCCCGGGATCCGATCCCGGTTCTGGCTGGGGTGGATGGGTGGGCTGGCCACCAGCGTCCGCTATCAGAACATCACCCTGCTGATCTGGCCTGCTCTGGAAGATTTGAGCGCACTTCTTCGTCAGCCTCGCCAAGCGGTGCTTCGAGGGATGATGCTGGGGGTGGGAGCGTGGATTGGCTTCCTGCCCCAGATGATCGTTTGGCGGGTAGTGTTCGGAGATTGGGTGGTGGTTAATCCCTACGGAATCGCGGGCGCAGGATCTTTCGATTGGCGATCGCCCAACTTCCTTAACGTTCTGTTCTCCACCGATCGAGGGCTCTTCCTCTGGACCCCCATGGCGGCCATGGCGGTCGTGGGACTTTTGGGACCCCTTCGGCATCAGAACCGGAAATGGGCCTGGTTCTTCCTGGCCCAAGGGCTTGTCCAGGTGTATATGGTGGGTTCGTGGAGCTCATGGTCCGGTGCGGCCGCCTTTGGCCCTCGACTGCTGATCGGTCTGATTCCGGCCTTCGGTCTGGGGCTGGCAGCGCTTTATGAGGCGGGGCGGAAATCCTGGGGTATGAAACCGATGATCGCCCTGAGCCTCACAGCGATCCTGTGGAATCTGATCCTGCTGGCCCGCTACGGAGTGCAGGATGTCCCACGGATGGGCCCCGTGCCTCTACGCGATCTGTGGCTCGGCCAGTTCACCTTTCCCGTACGAGCCTTCGAGCGAATGGAAGTCTTCCTCCGGGCGCTGATCCGACAGGGACCGTAGCAGGAAAGCCAGAGGATGGGGATCGGACGGGTCGCCGAAGGCAGCCCGTCCGATCCCCAAGCATCCAACTCCAGGAGGCAAAAGATGCGCACCGCCGAGTGGGTATGGGAGATCCGGACAGAGTTCCCGGCTTTGAGTCGGGAGATCGAGGGCAAAGTGCCCGTGTTTCTGGACGGACCTGGGGGATCTCAGGTGCCCCGCCGGGTGCTGGAAGCGATGGCCGCCGCCATGATCGAGGCCAGCGCCAATACCCATGGTGCCTTCCCAACCAGTCGGAGGTTGGATGCCCTCATCGCGGAGGCCCGACAGGCCGCCGCCGACCTGGTCGGTGCCTCGCCGGAAGAGATCGTCTTCGGGCCGAACATGACCACCCTGACTTTTCATATCAGCCGGGCCATCGGCCGGATCCTGCGCCCGGGAGATGAGATCGTGGTCACCCGGCTGGACCATGATGCCAATGTTGCGCCGTGGCTGGCTCTGGAGGAGCGCGGCGCCGTCATCCGCTGGGTGGATTTTCATCCCGAGGACGGCACACTGGATCTGGAAGGGCTGGCTCGCGCGCTCTCTGAGCGCACCCGCCTTGTGGCGGTGGGATATGCCTCCAACGCCCTGGGCACGGTCAACCCGGTGCGCCGGATCGTAGAAATGGCCCATGCCGTCGGCGCGTGGGTTTATGTGGATGCCGTACACGCCGCCCCCCATCTCTTCATCGATGTGCAGGAGCTGGAGTGCGACTTCCTGGTGTGTTCTGCTTATAAGTTCTTCGGGCCCCACGTGGGCTTTCTCTACGGCCGGGCGGATCGGTTGACGGCCCTCCGACCGTATAAGGTGCGCCCGGCACCGGATCAGCCACCAGAGGCTTTCGAGACCGGGACTCAGAACCATGAGGGGCTGGCCGGGCTGATCGCTGCCGTGGACTATCTGGCAGACCTCGGCCGGCGCTTTGGGAACCCTATAAATCCCTCCCAGCGTGCAGCGATCCGGGCCGCCATGGAGCGCATTCGGGAGCATGAGCGGGCGCTTTGCGCCCGGTTGCTGGAAGGACTGGAGGAGATCCCCAGCGTCACCGTCTATGGGATTCGGACAATGGAGCGCTGGTCTGAGCGGGTGCCCACCCTTTCCTTCCGGGCGAAAAAGTGGGATCCACGGGAGATCGCTACAGCGCTGGGACAGGAGGGGATTTACGTGTGGGATGGGAATTTCTACGCGCTGGGGGTGACCGAGCGCTTGGGCCTGGAAGGGCAGGGGGGATTGGTGCGAGTGGGGGCACTGCATTACAATACGCTGGAGGAAGTGAATCGGTTTCTGGAGACCCTACATCGCCTCCTTTCCCGGAAATAAGCCGTTCGCTTCACCTTCCTACGGCCGAAGGGCCGTAGGAAGGTGAAGGCTCGCATCGCCCAAAAACGCCGCCCGTCGATCCCTCAAGAAGGGATCCTTATCCCAGAAGCTCATCGACCAGAAGGGTGAAATCCGGGAAGGCGAGGGGGGAGAGGGTTTCCCCTCGCCGGGCGATGCGGAGGGCCCGATAGCCCTCCGGGGCAGGATCCCGCCCCACCACCACCCCCCCTCGCTCCAGGTCCACCACCCAGGCCTCCGGGATGCCGGACCGGGCGTAGAGGGGCAGCTTGCGTTCCCGATCATATTCCCCCGAGCTCTCCGCCACCTCGATCACCAGCAGCACATCCCCCGGGCCGGGATGGGCCGAAGCGTAGAAATCCCCCCGCGGCCGCAACAACGCCAAATCCGGCTGCGGCTCAGAGCCCGGATCCAGGCGGATGGGGTTCTGGACGCTCAGGATAGCGGATCCCTGAACCTGGAGGCTCAAGAAGCGATGGAGCAGACGATTCACGGCCCCCGCATGGGTGCTACCGATCGGCGGCATCTGTATGATCTCCCCTTCGATGAGCTCGACGGGATCGTCCTCGGAGAGGATCCCGGCCTCCCGCATCCGATGGTATTCTTCCACCGTGAACCTCCGGGTCATCACCCCCACGGTCATATCCGCCCCCCTTTATCGCATATCCCTTCCGCATCCGCTTCCGAAACCCAAACGAGCATCCCTCCGGGTTTAGACTTTCGTTTATATTATGGCTTACGTTTTTGGCTCCCTGCCATAGTCACGGGGTTTGGAGATGGGAAGGCCGCCGCATCACCACACCCGGCAGATCAACCCCTTCAGGTATTCCGATTCCGGAAAGGTCACACGGATGGGATGATCCGGGGATTGGGAAAGCTTCTCCAGGATCTGAACTTCCCGACCTGCATCCTCGGCGGCGGCGAACACGATTTTCTGGAACAGTTCGGGCGACACGAGGCTGGAGCAGGAGAAGGTGATGAGCGCTCCGCCTGGGCGGATCAGGCGCAGGGCCTGCAGGTTAATGTCCTTGTATCCTCGTGCTGCCCGGTTCAGATGCGCCTGAGAGGAGGCGAACTTGGGGGGATCCAGGATGACTGCATCAAAGCGCCGGCCCTCCCGGTGAAACCGGCGTAGCACTTCGAACGCATCGCCCTCTATATTCTCGAAGCGATCCTCCCCGAAGCCGTTTAAGCGCAGGTTCTCTGCAGCCAGCGCCAGGGCCTCCGCCGAGGTATCCACGTTCACCACATAGCGGGCCCCGGCGGCTAGGGCATAGACCGCGAAGGCTCCGGTATACGAGAAAGCGTTCAGAACCTCGCCGGCCCCTATCAGGTAACGGGCCGCCCGAAGCCGGTTCTCCCGTTGATCCAGATAGAATCCCGTCTTATGCCCCCGCAGCAGGTCCACATAAAATCGGTGCCCGTTCTCCAGGATGATCAGGCGAGGGGGTGGCGCCTCCCCAGCCAGGATCCCCCATTGAGGCGACAGGCCCTCTTTCTCCCGCACATCCACATCGCTGCGCTCATAGATCCCGCGGGGCTGAAGAAGCTCCTGAAGGAGGGAAACCAAAAGGGGCTTCCAGCGCTCGATCCCCAGCGTCAGCGACTGAAGGACCAGGAAATCGTTATAGCGATCGACGATGAGGCCGGGCAGGCCATCGCTCTCCGCGAAGACCAGGCGGTAGGCCGTGGTCTGCTCCTCCAAGCGCAACGCGTGACGGGCATGGCGTGCCCGTTCCAATCGGTGCCGCCAGAAGGCTTCATCCACTGCCTCCACCGGATCCCATGTGAGCAGGCGAACCAGGATCTGGGAGCGGCGATTGAGATACCCGCGGGCCAGCCACTCCCCCTCGAAGGTGAAGACCTCAACCAACCCGCCGTCCTCCACCGATCCCTCCATGCGTCCCATGGCACCGGAGAACACCCATGGGTGATGCCGGCGGACGGGACGATCATGTCCCGGCTTTAAATAAAGACGGGGCTCATCGGTGCGGCTTTTCATCGTTCCCATGGGCTGGGAGAAAGGCCCTCGATAGGCGAAATCTGTGATTTACTAACCCTTAGGAGTTACGCTGTTCGCGTCCTCGGGGGCGGGGCCGGTCACCGAGGGTTCCCGGCTCCGCCCCCAAAGAAGTCTTTGATCTCCCCTCCCCATTGGCCCTTTGAGCGGTGGAGAGGGGGGATCAGGGGGCAAGAGGGCACAAAAGCTGGCTCCTGCCCATCTCAGAATATCAACCTCCTCATTCCACAGCCCGCAAAGGGCTCTGGGATGGGGAGAAGGACCTATCTCAGTGAGCGAGAGGGAGTTCGATGGCGACCCTGCGCTTTCTAAGAGTTCTGGGGTTTTCTTTACGATTGTTATTTCACATTCTAACCTGGGAACTGCTCCTCCGCCGCTTCCATCCCACCCGGGTCCGGCGCACGGCTCCCCAACGCTATCGAGCCTGGGCGGCGGCATTCCGAGAACTGGCCACTGCCCAGGGAGGCGCTCTCATCAAGCTGGGCCAGTTTCTGAGCGCCCGAGTGGATCTCCTCCCGGACTTCGTCACGGAGGAGCTGGCTCGGCTTCAGGACGAAGTGCCGGCTGAGCCTTTCGAAAGGATTCGGCCCTTGATCGAGGCCGAACTGGGACAACCCTTGGAGAGCGCCTTTTGCGCTTTCGATCCAGTGGCCACCGCAGGCGCTTCGCTGGGGCAGGTGCATCGAGCCTGGCTGTCGGATGGGCTCCCGGTGATGGTCAAGGTGCAACGGCCGGGGATCGAACGGCTGCTCGCCGCAGACCTGGCGGCTCTGACCGTCGTGGCACGGATCCTTTCCCTCTATCCGCCGTTGCGCCGTCGAGTCCATCTGGATCGCCTGCTTCAGGAGTTCGCGCGGACCCTGGCGATGGAGCTGGACTATATCGCGGAGGCTCGCCATGCGGAGCAATTCGCCCGGAACTTCGCAGATGATCCAGGCATCCGAATCCCCCGTCCGTTCTGGTCCCATACCCGACGGCGCGTGCTGGTTCTGGAGGACGTCACGGCCATCAAAATCACGGACATCGCTGCCATCGAGCGGGCGGGCATCTCCCGCACGGCCGTCGCTCGACGATTGTATCAGGCCTATCTGCGCCAGATCTTTTACGATGGTTTCTTCCACGCCGATCCTCATCCCGGCAATCTCTTCGTGGAGCCGCTGGATCGCACAGCCCCGTCTGAAAACGGGCGTGCCTTTCGCTTGACGTTCGTGGATTTCGGCATGGTCGGGCGAATCTCCCCAGAGGCCCGCCGGTGGTTGCGGGAGGCCGCCATCGGTCTGGGGACCCAAGACGCCCGTCGGATCGTGGAGGCCATGCACGCGCTGGGGTTTCTGTTGCCAGATGTCGATCTCAATATGCTCACCCAGGCGGTGGAGCGCCTTCTGAGCCGCGTCTGGGGCCTTTCCATGGCCCAGCTACGGGAATGGTCCTTGGCCGAGGCGGAGGCCCTTTTCTTAGAGTTCCGCGAGCTTCTCCTCCGCTTTCCCTTTCAGATCCCTCAGGAATTCCTGCTCCTGGGGCGAACCCTGGGGATCCTCGCTGGGCTGGTCACCCGCCTGGATCCAGGGTTCAACGTCTTCAGGGAAGCCGAGCCCTTCGCCCGGCGGTTGCTGGAGGAGGAACAGCTCACCCTTTCGGAGTTGGTTCTGGAAGCCCTGCGCCAGATGATGCGGATCCCATGGGATCTGGGACGTTTTCTCGAGGGATCCCTGACCGGAGAGATCCGATGGCAGGTCGCCTTCCCGGAGGCCCGGGAGACACTGATGCTCATCTCCA
Organism: Thermoflexus sp.; assembly: GCF_025055495.1. GTDB lineage: Bacteria > Chloroflexota > Anaerolineae > Thermoflexales > Thermoflexaceae > Thermoflexus. The sequence goes on from NZ_JANWXB010000148.1 coordinate 24,738, forward strand.
TGGGATTCCAGCGGCTGATCTGGCAGATCACCGGGCTGGCCTGGTGGATCCTGGCGCTCCTTTTGTGGGCAAACGGTCAGGAACGCTTCGCGTGGATCCTGGGAGGGATCGGCGCGTTGTGGTTGCTCTGGGGATTGCGTCCGTGGCCACGCCGACTTTATTGAGCCCCGTATTGGGGAAGGAATCCCGGAAAACGGTTCCTGCGCGGAGCCGGATGGCCGCCTTCGCCTCCGGTTCCGCATACGGGTTGGGGGCGGGGCGCTGAAGGCGCCCCGCTCGCCCCCTTTCCCATCGGCGCTAACTTCAGGATGAGGCATCCTGAATGATAAGGACAGGATGGGATGCCCTGGCTGAAGGAGCCAGCGTGAAAGCCAGGGCTCAGCGAGCGTTTATGCTCCCTTTCCTCCGCAGCCTGAGGTCGCTTCCCTCACGAGCGCCCTGCGCCCGCGGAGGGAGTTTCCTCCTCCAGCCAGCCGTCCAGAACCGTCCGCACCGATAACAGAGCTTCGCGCCGGGCGGCCTTCAAATGTTGCCAGAAGCGATCCGGAAGCACGGCTTTCAATGCCTCGCGGAACTCCCGGCTTGCCGCCCGGGCATGAGCCCGCGCCTCCTCTTGCCATCGCTTTCGCGCTTCCGCCATCGCCTGCCTCCCCCGTTCGATCAAAGGCTGCTTTCGAAAGCCGATTACCGATGGTCAGACCTCTATCTTTATTTTGTCCTGGAAGTTTAAAATCCGGCAAGAGGTGAGCTTTCGCTTGCTATATCTTGCTCGGCTTCGCGGTGCAGGGAAGGGGCAGAGCGAGGCCCGGCGCCTGACGCAGCGCAACCCCTGGATGTTTAAATCATTGCTCTTCTCGATCCTCCGCCGGGCTCTCCGGGCGCTCAAAAGCCTGGCGGTGCACTGCCTGGAGCCGTTTAGGGGAGACGCGGGCGTATCGGCGGGTCGTGGTGGGGGAGGCATGGCCCAGCAAATCCTGCACCGCCGCCAGATCCCCGGTCGCCTCCAGGACCCGCGTGGCGAAGTAGTGGCGGA
>NZ_JANWXB010000299.1 GCF_025055495.1 Thermoflexus sp.
GGCGATCGCTGGGCCTGGAGCGCCCAGACTGGCCCTGCCAGGGAGCCGATCACCTACCCGTTCTCTCTCGCGAACGTCCGCCCTGATCAACCGGCGCTCCTTACCCTCTGGCTGATCGGGTACACAAACACGCCCCATCGCTGGGCCGTCCGGGTGAACGGTGTCCCCATCGGGGAGGCCACGTGGAGCGGAAAAACAGCGATCACGGCCACCTTCCCCATTTCCAAAGGCATTCTTCAGGGGGGAACCAACGCGCTCTCCCTCCAGCCCTTGAACACCGAGGGCGGATGGCTGGACGCCTTCGAGATCCGCTACGCTCGCTCCGAGGCCCCGGAGGCGGACTTCCTCATGTTTGAGGGGGAGGGAACGCCCCATCGCTATGAACTGCCCGTGAGCAGCTCTGGCCCCTATATTGCCCTCGACATCACGGATCCTATGCGTCCCGTCCAACTGGTCGACGCCTCCGTGCAGGGAGGCCGGATCACCCTGACAGATCCGGCGGACGCGGGCGGGCGCCGCTACGCCCTCGCCCCCCTCCATGCCCTCCGCGTGCCTCTGCGGATCCGCCCGGCGGCGCCGTTGTTCCTGAGCCCGGAGGCGCCGTCCGGAGCGGACATAGTGATCATCACCCATCCGGATCTCGCCGGGGCGCTGAGCGCGCTCCGCGTTCTGCGGGAAAGCCAGGGCATGCGGGTGGCCGTGGCGAACGTCCTCGGGATCTACGACGCCTACGGGGACGGCCGGATGGATCCGGAGGCCATCCGCCGGTTCATCCGCGACCTCTACGTCCGCTGGAACCCCCGCCCGCTCTACGTCCTGTTGGTCGGCGATGGCACCTTCGATCCCAAGCGCTACCGTGCCAGCTCCCCGCCGACGTATATCCCTCCCTATCTGGCAGACGTAGACCCAAAGGGTGGGGAAACGGCAGCCGACAATCGCTACGTCGCCGTGGACGGCGAGGATAACGTTCCCGATCTCATCATCGGCCGCATCCCTGCCCGAACCCTTGACGAGACAGCTCGGGTGGTGACGAAGCTCCTCGCCTATGAGGGCAGTCCCTTCCCGGGGGGATGGAACGCGCGGGTGATCCTGGTCGCCGACGATGCAGACAGCGCGGGGGATTTCCACGTTCTCTCCGAGGCATCGGCCTCCTTCCTTACTGCGTCCTATACGCCGATCCGCCTCTACTGCGCCGGCACTTCGCCGATGAGCAGCGATTGCCCGGAGGAGGATGCCGGGAACATCCGGCGGCGGCTGTTCAGCGAGTGGGAGAATGGAGCGCTGATCGTCCAGTTCGCGGGCCACGCTTCATGGCAACAGTGGGCCTTAGAACGATTCCTCCATCTGGAGGATTTGCCGTCCCCGAGGAACGACCGACGCCTTCCCATCGTGCTGGGGATGACCTGTTTTACGGGATCCTTCCACCGGCCGGAGCCCACGCTGGACGAAGCGCTCCTGCTGCAGAGGGGAGGCGCGGTGGCGACCTGGGGCTCCACCGGTTTGGGGATCGCGCGTGGCCACGATCAGCTCAGCCAGGGCTTATTCCAGGCAATCTTCGAAGATCACGTTTTCACCATCGGTGAAGCGACAATGCAGGGGAAGCTCCAGCTACTCCAGAGCGGCCGGCATCTGGACTTGCTGGACACATTTGTCCTGCTGGGAGATCCGGCGACGCGCATCGACCGGACGATTCTCCCCTGGAGTTCCCGGATCTATCTGCCGCTCATCCTCCGATAGATCTGCACATCGGCAACCGCACGGATGAGTTCTACCGAATAGAGCGATAGGCCGATCTTCAAAAGAAGGCGGATGAGGCTGCCGAAGATGGCCCCCATCCGCCCTCAGTCCTGAATGAGAGGTTTGAAAGCCAGGAAGTCCCCGAACAGCAAGCCAAGGCCGGTTTCAATCGGCGACTTCTTCGGGTGAGGATGTGACAGGCGTGCGAGCCAGCACCGAAGACAGGCGGACGCCCGTAAGGGTCTCGATCACCACCGGAAGCTGAGCCAGGGCCTGGGCCATATCCCCGGTGAAGCGGCTGATCCCCGCGCCATGCCCATCCCCGATCAGGATGATCCGCTCCGTGCGGGAGAGGGGTTCCGCCAAGGCCTTCGCCAGCTCCGGCAGGATGTCCACCACCATCTGGGTGAGCGCCGCCTCGTTGTATTCCCGCCACGCCGCCGCCTTGGCGCGCATGGCCTCGGCCTCCGCCCGCCCGGTCGCCCGGATGTGCTCCGCACGGCCCATCGCCTCCGCTTCCAGCCGGTAGCGCTCCGCGTCGGCCAGCGACAGGATCCGGCGCTTCTCCGCCTCCGCCGGCAACTCGACGGTGGCGGCGAGCTCCCGCTGCTTGCGCTCGATCTCTTTCTCCTCGATTTCGATGGCCAGCTCCTTCTCCACGCGGCGGACGGCCATCTCCTCCCGCTTGACCGCCTGAGCCACTCGATGCCGGTGGAGCTCATATGTGAGGTCGGCCTCCGCCCGGCGGGCCTCCAGCTCCCGGCGCGCCTCCTCCACCGCTCGATCCGCCTCCAGACGGACAATCCGGGCGACGCGATCCGCCTCCGCCTCAGCGATCGCCGCCTGCTGACGGACCTGGGCGATCCGCGGCCGGCCGATGGCCTCCAGATAGCCCTGCTCATCCGCAATATGACGCACCGTTAAAGAAAGGATATCCAGGCCCATCCGCTCCAGGTCTTGGCGGGCGGCCTCCCGAACCTGTCGGGCGAACTCCGCCCGTCGGAGATAGAGATCTTCCACATTCATGGTGCCCAGGACGGCCCGTAGATGGCCCTCGATCACCTGCAGCGCTACTCGCCGGATGTCATCCTTCGAGCGAGACAGGAACTGCTCGGCGGCGACAGCAATCGAGGCTTCATCTCCCTTCACCTTCACTTGGGCCACCGCATCCACGATCATCCGCACGCCCTGGGCGGTGTAAGCGTCCGCGGTCTGGATCTCGATGGTGAGCAACTCCAGGGAGAGCCGCTGCACCCGCTCCAGGATCGGCCAGACGAAGGTGCCACCCCGCACCAGCCGATAGCCGACCACCCGCTTGCGGCCGTCCGGGTCGATCACCTTCCGTTTGCGGCCGGAGATAATCAGCACTTCATTGGGCCCCGCCTTCGTATACCGCCAGGCCCAGAGCGCAATCAGACCGGCAAGGATCAGCAGACCGATCAACAGACTTAGACCCAGCATCGGTTCCTCCTGATCGTGGGAATGAGTCTATAAGGCGGACAGCACAGCCGCTCGCCTCATAAGCTCCTCATGGCTTCGGCATGACCCGCAACGCCATAGGATCCCTCAAGCATCCCTCTTGAACTAACAGGCATCCCATCAGCTTTCGCAGGCTTTCCCGATCCGACGCCAGAACCCCCCGAGCCCACTCGCCGTCCCCATCCAGCATGACGAACCACTGCCCCCGATGGAGATAGATCGGCCAAGTCATCGGCTGTAGCCGTCCGTTCTGAGCGATGAATCCCCGCAACTGATAAGGGCTCTCGTGGGCAAACCCGCGGATCTCACGAACGAGGGGCTCTGTCACGTCGATCCGGCATCCCTCACAGATCCACGAATCCAATCCGGCGAGGAGAGCCTCCCACATGGCGTTGGAGGTCACACTGAGCCTGTGCTCCTCCAGGCCATGGGGGCAGATCAGAGATCCTCCTTCGGAAAAGACCGGGAGCCACAGGAGGCCCTTGAAGTCGGCCAGCACCGCCACGGGCGGGACCCAGGACATGGCTTGGGAGAGGCGATAGATCCTCACCGCCTCCGTTGGGCATCCCCAGAGATCCGCCAGGCGATGCCGCAATACGCCCAGCTCCCTGGCGGACAGGATCGGCCCTTCCGGCTCCACCACCTGCCATTCGTGGAACCGATACACGGGCGCCATGCGCAGGCCTGTGGGGATTGAGCAGCAAAAGCCGTAAACGGGAAGCTCCCCGGCGTAGGCCAGCCCTTCCAAGGCTTCCTCCACCATCTCCTTCAGGCCGTATGGCGCAGTATGCTGACAACGCAATCCGCCCACAATGGCGACATAGCGCTCCTGGAACGTCCCATTCAAACGAACCCGCTCCATCCCCACTGGAAGGGCGATCTCCCGGCCGTTCCACTCGCCCTCCAGCATGCCCCATGCTCCATTCCCATGTTCACGGGAGGCCATGGGCCGCAAGCGCAACGAAACGCCCACACGCTTCAGTGGATGGAGAGGGCGGGAAGGCGGTTCCCCGGCGATCGTCCCTGTAGTCTCCTCAACGGCCACGCCATCAGCGGAAACGACCTGATGCTGAGGGCGATGGAGGCGATGCGGCAAGATGACCCAGAGGAGCAGGAAGAACCCGAAACCGATCAGACCGCTTATCAGTTCCAGCGCAAACATCGGCCACCTCCTGATCTGGTTTCTCCCTGCGCTCCAAAACATTGACGGCGCAGGGAGAAGAGAGTGAGGGATGTTGAACCCGGATCGCCCAAGCCGATCGATTATGGAATTTCAAGCTGAAGCCGTCGGCCGCTGGGATAGGCTTCCGCCCCGTGCTCCGTCAGATCCAGCCCGATGCGTTCTTCCTCAGCGCTCACCCGCAGGCCGATGGTTTGCCGGATCACCCAGAACACCAGGAAACCGGTCCCCAGCGACCACGCGGTAACCACCACGATGCTGATCACCTGGGCCACCAACTGGGCCCATGCCCCTGCGATCAGGCCGGCCACGCCGCCATAGGTGCCGTCCGCGAAAAGACCCACGGCCAGCAATCCCCACAGCCCAGCGAATCCATGCACCGCCGAGGCGCCAACCACATCGTCCACTTTCAGAACCCGCTCCACGAAAGCGGCCCCGCCGATCATGACCAGCGCCGCGATCCCCCCGATGACCACTGCCGCCCAAGGCGCCACATAGGCGCACGGCGCGGTGATCCCCACCAGGCCGGCCAATGCCCCATTGCAGGCCATGGCCAGGTCCAGCCGGCCGGTCCGGAAAAAGCCGTAGTAGATGGCCACCACCGCGCCCGCTGCTCCCGCCAGGAAGGTGTTCACCGCGATCATCGCGATCCGCGGATCGGTAGCGGCCAAAGTGGACCCTGGATTGAATCCGAACCAGCCGAAGAACAGGATGAATGTTCCCAGGGCCACCAGGGTCAGGCTGTGGCCCGGGATTATGTTGGGAGTGCCATCCCGGTTGAATTTGCCGATGCGAGGGCCGACCATCGCCGCGCCGACCAGCGCGACGAAGCCACCGACCGCGTGGACGACCCCGGATCCCGCGAAGTCCTTGGCCCCGACTCCCTCCCCGAGGAACGGCAGATACGCGGAGAGATTCCCCAGCCAGCCTCCTCCCCACACCCAGTGGCCGTAGATGGGGTAGATCAGCGCGGAGACGAGGAAGCTATAAGCCAGGTAGGCAGTGGTCTTGGTCCGCTCTGCCATGGCTCCGGAGACGATGGTGGCCGCTGTGGCGGCGAAGACCATCTGGAAGAACCAGAGCATCGCGGTCTGATCGTCGTAGGCCGACCCGCTTAGGAAGAAACCGGAGAGGCCGATCCAGGGGGTGCCGTGCTCCAGGCCCGGTGCCAGCCCGGATCCGCCGAACATCAAAGCGAAGCCGAAGGCCCAGAAGGCCAGCCCCCCGATCAGAACATCCATGAGGTTCTTGGTCAGCACGGCCACCACATT